>JAFAZL010000072.1 GCA_019239815.1 Acidobacteriota bacterium | reverse complement strand
TCATGGTCCATATTCGCCTGGACAGCCCTTACGAACTGATCTTGCATCAAATTGTCGCGAGTTGCTGGATCGTTCGAAAAGACAGGTCTGCTAGTCTGCGTGTATTCGGTTTCCAAGAAAGACTTTTCAAAATCCCGCAGTTTATTTGCCCATTGAATTGCATAGTCCCGCAGCTCTTGGTTACTCATTGCCTTAAATCGTTCTTCGGTGGTTAGTGGAGTTTTAGGAGGCAACGGCTGTTGAACTATCACCTTCGGAGGAACCTTCAAACTGTTCCCGATTGCGTTAAGTCTTGACACCATGTCCTGGTGCTCTGGGTTGGCTGGAGGATGCATTATGGCGCCGATTGCTGTCTGTAGAAGGTTCTGCATATTCTCCAACCGTTCATCCTTTTTCTGATCTAGCCGGGCAACCCTCGTTTCGCGAATTATTGAGACCAACATGCCGCAAACAAACAGAACCACAAAAATTGTGATAAAAAGCCTCTTTTCCCAAGGTCGTTCCAACACCTTTGCCGCCAAATATCCTCCGATGGTGGCCATCGCAAAAGGGAAGGCAGCAAGCTCACAAATGGTTAGAATCAAGTCCCACATATAAGAGCACTCCGACGCGGGCTGGAAACTCGAGGCATGAGGGTATGCCGCCACTCTTCTTGCGTCAAAAGTAACACAATCAGCAAGTTTCGAGTTACCCTTGACAAATCATAACGCATTTGCTATACTCCGTCGTGTAGTTACCCCAATTCGAAAACATGCTCGGCCACGCCCTTCCGCAACCCCCGCCGTTTCTATAATTTCCACACACCTGGTTTCCACGCTTCGCCAATCAAAACAAAACGCATCACTTGCGCACTCTTTGGAAAACATGGGGGGTATACGCCTGTTCGTCCCATTTTGGAACTCACAGGGGAAGCGCAAAGACGAGCGACCTGGCTACGCCGATTCGCCGCGAGTAAACAGTTTGCTGAATTGATCGATGTTGGCTGGCGGGACGCTGACCAACTTTGTGTTGGCCACGACATGCTCCGGATTGGCCATGCCGACCAGGGCCGTGGTGATCCCCGGAGCCGAGCGGACGAATTGGAGAGCCCGCTGGGCGTCGGACTCAAGCCCGAGGGCCTCGCTGACAAAGGGCGGGAGATTGCGCGTCACCTGGCCCTGCAGGAGCGATGCGCTCGCCACCAGCGTGATGCCAAGGTCCGACGCCGCTTCCATCGCGGTTTTCTCTTTGCCGTTCACCGTCTGATTGCCGAGCGTGAGCGCTTCCGTCATTCCGAGATTGAAGGGGAGCTGGACGAAGCGAAAATGATGTTTCTCGCCGGCGATGTCTTGCGCGATGGCGTCGAGTTCGGCGAGTTGCATCGCGTCGCGCGCACGCGCTTCCTGGCGGAAGCCGTTCCATGTCGCCATGCCGTAGAACTGAATTTTTCCGGCTTGCACCATCGATTCGAGAAAGACGAACGCGTCGCGAATGCGTTCATGAAAGTCAGGCCGCGAGATTTCGCCGAGCTGCGATTCGGGATTGTGGAGATAGTAGACGTCGATGCAATCCACGCCAAGATTTTTGAGGCTGCGGCCGAGCTGATTTTCGAGAAAGCGCGACGTCATGCAGTGGCTGCCGCCGACGATATCGTTGGGCGTGAGAATCCGCGGCTGAATGTATTCGCGGTAAAAATAATCGTTCGGGTCGGACGGCATCGAACCGTCGGGCGTAAGGTAGCCGCCCTTGGTGCAGATGACAAATTCTTCGCGAGCGTATCCCTGCTTCAGCAAATATTTAATGGCTGCGCCGATGCTGCGTTCGCTGCGTTGAAATCGATAGTTGATCGCGCTGTCGATGACATTGATTCCTCGTTCGACACAGGCGGCGACGCACGCTGCGTAAGCCTGATCGACTTTTTCATTGGGAGCGCCGAGATATGTGCCGATGCCGATCGAAGAGAGCACGAGGCCTTGCGATTCGCGGAAGTGCCCATCGGCGGCGCGGCCCGGAAAACGTTGTGCGTATTTTGCGGTTCCGGCTGCAGTGGCGGAGGTTGTCATTGCGGCCTCTTTCCTTGGTTTTCTGCGTCTGCTTGTCCGGTAGCGTCGGCGCCGGGCTGCTGGTTCGATGTGCCTTCCGCTTTGTTTGCTGCGGCGGTTTCGCTTTCTTTTGGCAACAGCAGGCGCGAACAGGCGCGCAGGATTTTGCGATACGGCCAATCCTTTTCGCGAAAGAAAATTTCGCCCTCGCGCGGATTACTGTAATACCAGCGAGCCAGCAGCCACAAATGTTCGCCGAGTTCGGCGCGGCTTGCGGATGGAGAAGTACTGAGAGGTGCTGCATTTGAATCGGAGATCGGAGGTGTGTCGAGATAGTTGCGGAAGATCTGCTCGGCGGAACGCGGCTGCCCGGCGATTTCAGCGAAGCGAATGTAGCAGGGATCGACAAAACGCCCGCCGTGAATCGCGAATGCGGCGATGGTTTGATCTTCGGCGGAGCGCTGCAGAATCACGGCATTTAAATCCTGAATGCGGCGAGCGAGATCGGGTTTTCCGCGCAGCGCGTCGTCGAGTTTTTCGATGCGCTTGTGAATGGTGGCAGCGCGCTCGAAGTCGAGATCGTCGCTGGCCTTTTCGCGCTCGAGTTCGATTGCAGTACGGAGCGAATTGCCGTCGGTGTCGAGAAATTGCACCAGGCGATTCACTTCGGCGTCGTACTCCTCTTTCGAGCAACCGGCGAAACACGGAGCGAGACACATCTTCATCTCGGAATAGAGGCAGCCTGGAAACGTCGGATCGCGCCGAATCTTGATCTGGCAGCGCCGCACTTTGAAGAAGTCGAGCACGCGTTCCGCAAAGGCCATCGCGAATTTGCGGGAAGGGAACGGCCCATAGTACGTGCCGGCCGATGGCGCTCCAGTTGAATCTACGGAAATCCGCCGCGTAACGATGCACCGCGGATACGCGTTGCGCAGCGTAACCTTGAGTACAGCGGGAGTACGCAACCGCATCACCTTCGTGTACCGATGCGGCAGATACTGCTTCGCATTTTGGTAGTACGTGAACGATTGCTCAAATTTCGATCCGGTAAGTCTGTAGCGGACGCTTCGCGCGAGATCACGCAAGTTCAGACGTTTGGTAGTCGGATCGGGAGGACTGAGAAGACGCTGCATGCGTTTGCGCAGATCCTGCGTGCGAATCAGCAGCGGCTCCGCATTCTCGCCATGAAGCTGGATGAGGCAGACCGCCGGTCGCGGCGGGAGCGCAGCGAAGAAGACTTCGTCGCGGGATAGGTCGAATTCCTGGCCGCAGTCAAGGTCAAGCACGAAGTCAGAATACTACGGCGGTGGATCGAGGTTCAGAGCTAAAGCCCCATGTGTGCTGCCGGATTGCGGCACGTCCGAAGCCGTGCCCTCCAGAGCTCAGGCAGCGGGCTTGGATCGACGGAGAAGCATACGAGAAATAAGTAGGACCAAGAGCAGGCATAGGAGGCTGGTGAATGCGGACCACTGGGAGACGGCGTCGTGGAGGAAGTCGAAGCTGTCTGGGATGGCGTACGGGACCATCATTGCCGACGTGAAGGACTGCAGAGTTGGGGCCGCGGGGCCGCCATCCAGAAACGCAGCGCAAATTTGTGCGTACGGGTGATATGCGAAAAAGATGAGGAGGCTCGAGGACAGGAGGAGCCACGGAGCAGCGTCGGCGAAGATTGATGCGCAAAGGTCAGTGAATCCTCGGTGCGCGGCCGGCGTTTTTCTTCGAGCCGCGACGAAAAGGACGCTGATGACGGCCAGAGGGAAAATCAATAGTAGCGACAGGCCGGCGAGGTTAATCAACAGACCGCTCCAAACGAGCGACTTGAATTCTGCGCGGTGATACCGGAGCGGCATGTAACGAAAGATTCTGGGATCGTGTTCGGCCTTCCACTGCGCGACCTGGAACGAGATCATCGAAGCTTCGTCCCCACGGCCCAGGGATGCATAGAGATGCGCAAGCTTTTCTCCGGCGGACTCGCCCATATGTTCGGCGAAGTATTGCTCTTCGGGAGTTACTGAGGCGAGTTTTACGCGTTCTGCAAAGCGAAGAATTTCCCAATAGCTGGCGAGGGATTCCCGACCGTTGCCGTTTTTTTCAAAGTCGCTGCCGCACACAGCCAAGAACTTTGCGTAATCGTCGAGCTGGAGGAATCGTGGAAGTCGCTTCCAGTTCAGGATGTACTCGGCGATTCTCGGATCGCGGATGGAAAATTGGGAACCAACAACTCTGACTAGTTCGATCGCCTGGGTCGTGTAGTTATCGTATTTCGGTGCGGAGAATGCGGCGTGCATTTCGGCGATCCAAACGGGATTGGCCGCGATTATTTTTTCAGGATGCGAAAGACGCTTTCCGCGAATTGTGGCCTCCCATTCGTCATACTGCGGAGACTCTGCGATGATTTCTGCCGCCAAGACGTGTGGGATCGAGTTTTGGGGATCCCATGCCTGCAGGCGCACGACACGATCGCTTGAGATTCTGATTTGTCTCCTGAGGTCAAACATGGGACTTCGAGATTGTTCGTAGTCGATCCAGGTGAGCGAAGGGTCTCTTTCGACGGCTTCTTCGGAGAGCTGAGCGCGCTCGTCGGCATCACTTGAAAGCAGAGAGAGCAACGCGAGCAAATGTGGTTCGCGATTCGTCGTCGAAATTTTTCTTAGCTCCCTGTAGCTCGACCACTCGTCAGGTTCTCCACCGTAGTTTGTGTATGCAGACCGAAGGTATGTGAGGACTTGACGGACCTCGGGATTGAGCAGGATAGCCATGCTGGAAAGCATGAGAGCGAGCATGAGCCAGAGAGGAGTGCGGGGAGTTCGGGAGTAGCGCGGAGTGATGGTGGCGGTGGAATCGCTGGTGGCACTCGCGCCGATTGGGCCGCCGAGAGCGCGCCAAGCGTGCTTCAGCCATTCGCGGAGCAGGAGCATGATGCCTCCTATCAGCCAAGAGATTGCGGCGGGTGCGGTGTCGATAGAAGGAAGTTCGGCGGCGAAGGCTTGGCTCCATTCGCGGGATTCTTGAGGCCAGAGGCGGACGATTGCGCGGGCGACGACTGCAACAAAACGTCGGTCGAATTTGTTCGCTCTGGTGTTGGTGGACATGGCGTCACGCGCTGCCGAGGGCCGGCTTCCAGATTTTGCGTTGTCGGGCGTCGGCGAGTTCTTCGCGGGCCCAGGCGCGGGCTTCGGAAGTGAGGCGATAGAGGTGGCGCGGTGGTCGGCCGGTGGCGGCGCCTGTGCCGGGTTGCTCCCAACTGGTTTCGAGCCAGCGTAGTTTTTCGAGACGCATCAAAATGGGATAGAGAGTGCCGGAGGCGAGGCCGGTTTGCTGGCTGAGGGCGTAGCCGTGATGCCAGGAGGTGGGCTTATTCAGGAGCGCTTCGAGAAGCGCGAGCGTTTGCGGGGAGATGCGGAGGCGGCGTCCCATGAGAATAAGTCTACATAGGTAGAGATGATTGTAAAGAGAAAAGAAAAATATGAATCGACGTGTGGGTTACGTCTGGGCAAGCTGGGGCGCAGCAGTGCTGCGCCCCTACAGAATCGCGAAGCTTGTCGCGACTCTGCTCGAATTTTAGATTGCTATTGTTTCAGGACCCAGGAAGAGATGACCAGGCGCTGGATTTCGCTGGTGCCTTCGTAGATTTCGGTGATGCGGGCGTCGCGGTAGTTGCGTTCGACGGGGTATTCGCGGCTGTAGCCGTTGCCGCCGTGGATCTGGATGGCTTTGTGGGTGACGCGCGTGGCCATTTCGCTGGCGAAAAGTTTGGCGATGGCGGCGTCCATGCTGAAGCGGGCGCCGGTGTCTTGCTTCCAGGCGGCTTTGCGGATGAGCAGGCGGGCGGCGTCGATTTCGGTGCTCATGTCGGCGAGCATGAATTGGATGGCTTGGAACTGCGAGATGGGATGGCCGAAGGCCATGCGCTGCTTGGAATATTCGAGAGCGGCTTCGAATGCGCCCTGGGCGATGCCGCAGGCTTGCGCGGCGATGCCGATGCGGCCACCGTCGAGCGTGGAGAGCGCGACTTTGTAGCCTTCGCCTTCGCTGCCGATGCGGTTGGATTCAGGCACGATGCAGTCGGTGAAGACGAGTTCGCTGCATGCGGTGGCGTTGATGCCGAGTTTTTTTTCTTCCTTGCCGACTTTGAAGCCGGGCGTGCCTTTTTCGACGATCAGCGCGGTGATGCCTTTTTCGCCTTTGGGCGGATCGGTGTTGACGTAAACGATCGCTGCATCGGCGGCGCCGCCGTTGGTGATCCAGGCTTTTGTGCCGTTGATGATGTATTTGTCGCCGTCTTTCACGGCTTTGGTTTGGAGGGCGGCGGCATTGGAGCCGGCTTGCGGCTCGGTGAGGGCGTAGCAACCAATTTTTTCGCCACGAGCGAAGGGGAGAAGGAATTTCTGTTTTTGCTCGACGGTACCGAGGCGATGAATCGGATCGCAGTAGAGCGAATTTTGAACGGAGAGAATGACGCCAGTGGAAGCGCAGGCGCGTGAGATTTCTTCGATGACGATCGTGTAGGAGATGTGATCGAATCCGGCACCGCCTTCGGATTCCGGGATAGCGACACCGGTGAGGCCGAGTTCAGCGGCTTTGCGGAAAAGTTCGCGCGGAAATTGTCCGGTCTCGTCGTTTTCACGGGCGAGCGGTTTTACTTCGGACTCCGCGAATTCGCGAACAGTTTTTTGGAGGAGCTGTTGGTCTTCGGTCAGAGCGAGATTCACTTCACTTCTCCGGAATTTATGGCGAGATATTCCCGCAGACGAGTGTAAGTCGTGTCGAGGTCTTCGGGAAGCACACGAGTTTCGCCGACGACGGTCATGAAATTGGAATCACCGAACCAGCGCGGCAAGACATGGAGGTGGATGTGGCCGACGACGCCGGCGCCGCCTGCGCGGGAAAGATTCATGCCGAGATTCATGCCGTCGGGCTTGTAATTGGCGCGGAAGGCGCCTTCGACGCGTTGGGCGAGACGCATCATTTCGGCGAGCGCTTCCGGTTCGGCGCTGCTGAGATCACCGACGTGGGCGTAGGGAACGATCATGACGTGGCCGGAGGTGTATGGGTAGCGATTGAGGATGATGAAAACTTTGCTGCCACGAAAAACGACGAGGGTGTTCTGGTCGTCCTTGCGATTGGCGGCGTCGCAGAAAATGCATTCGGGGAGAACGTTGCTCTCGGCTTGCTTCATGTACTGGTAGCGCCAGGGAGTCCAGATGTAGTCCATCGAGTGCGAAGGCCTTTCGGTCGGTGCGGTGCGGGAACCAGAATAACGTAAACGGTTGGAATGTTGGTGGGGTGGAAGGGATCGATTAATGGATGGGCCGATGTTTAGGTTACGCCGGCAGGGATGCCCTTCGAAGCTCAGGGTAAACCGGCGCTACCAAAAGCGATTGGAAACGATAAATGACTGAATGACCGGCAGTCCGCAATTACGCGGCGGGGACGCTGTCGGCAGTGTTGACGAAATCTTTTAGTTCTTTGCTGGGCTTGAAGAAGGGGATCTTTTTGGGTGGAACTTCGACCTTGGCGCCGGTCTTGGGGTTGCGTCCGACGCGGCCGCGACGCTGACGCGTGCGGAAGCTGCCAAAGCCGCGAATCTCGATCTTGTCGCCCTTTTGAAGAGCGTCGATGATGCTCTCAAAAATGGTTTCGACGATGGTCTCCGACTCCTTGCGAGGAAGTTCGGTCACCTTCAGGACCTCTTCGATGAGGTCGGCCTTGGTCAAAGTAGGTTGCTTCGTCATCTTCCCGTTTGCCTCGTGGGACTGCCACTTGTCAGTTGCCGAAATCGTCGCAGCACTGTGATCCGAAACGATTTACGGGGGCACGCTCTCCCGGTTGCCCTTGTTACTATCACTAAAATGACCCGCAGGTAAAGGACTTATACGCCGGAGCGGGTAAGGCTCCGGCGTCCCTGAAAATTACTTCAGCCCAGCAAGCTTCTGCTTGAGCGCGTCGCCGATCGTCGCCGTCGAAGACGATTTCGTCGTCGAGCGATACTGTTCGATCTCGCGGCGTTCGATCTGCTTCGCGGCGGCACGGTAGCTAAGACCGATGCGGCGCGTCTCTGGGCTGATCTTGATGATTTTGAAGTCGTACTCTTTGCCCGGCTCGAGCGGACCCGCGCTCTTGAGCGGACCGGACGAGGTGCGATGCATTGATGCGGCCGGACCTTCGTCGCGACGACGGCGGTCTTCGATTTCGGTGTTGTGGCAAAGTGCTTCGATGTTGTCGCCGAGTTCGACGAACGCGCCGAAGGTGGCGATGCGCGAAACTTTGCCCTTCACGATCTGTCCGACCTTGTGCTGCTTGAACCAGTCGCCCCAGATGTCGTTGACCTGCTTCATGCCGAGAGAGACGCGGCGATTTTCCGGATCGATCTTGAGAACCTTCGCTGTGATCGGCTCGCCCTTCTTGAAGACCTCGTGCGGATTCTTGATGCGCTCGGTCCAGCTCACGTCGCTAACATGAACGAGGCCATCGAACCCGTCTTCGATTTCGATGAACGCACCGAATTCAGCGATGTTGCGGACTTTGCCCGTTACGATCGTGCCGATCGGATATTTTTCAGCGGTGAGAAGCCATGGATCGGGGAGCGCCTGCTTGATACCGAGTGAGACGCGACGATCACTGGGCTTGATGTCGAGCACGACGACGTCGACTTCATCGCCGACCTTCGCGATCTTCGAAGGATGCTGGACTTTTTTGTTCCAGCTCATTTCGGAGACGTGGACGAGGCCTTCGATGCCTTGTTCGAGTTCGACGAAGACACCGTAATCGACGACGCCGACGATCTTGCCTTTTACTTTGCCGCCGGCGGGATATTTCTCTGAAGCGCCGACCCAAGGATCGTTGGTGAGTTGCTTGAGGCCGAGCGAGACGCGCTGCTTTTCCTTGTCAAACTTGAGGATGACGACTTCAAGCTCCTGATCGGGCTTGACGATGTCGGACGGATGCTTGACGCGACCCCAGCTCAAGTCGGTGAGGTGGAGCAGGCCATCGATGCCGCCGAGATCGACGAAGGCCCCGTACTCGGTGACGTTTTTCACGTGACCCTTGACCTTGTCGCCCTCGTGGAGCGTTTCCATGAGTTGAGCGCGCTTGGCGTGGAGCTCCTCTTCGAGCAACGCGCGACGGCTGACGACGACGTTGCCGCGGCGGCGGTTCAGCTTGGTGATGCGAACCTGGACTTCCGTGTTCATCAGGTTGTCGAGGTTGGCCGTCGGACGCAGATCGTATTGCGAGCCCGGGAGGAACGCGCGCACACCGATATCGACGACGAGGCCGCCCTTGATGCGGTCGACGACTTTGCCCGTGATCGTTTCCTTGGCCTTGAATGCGGCTTCGATTTTTTCCCAAGTGCGGCGGCGGAGAACTTTCTGGTACGAGAGGATGACGTAGCCGTCTTTGTGCTCGCCGGTGCGCTGCACTTCGATGGTGGCGTTCGGCTCGGGGCGCGGAATGTCGGTCTCGGAGAACTCGACAGCCGGGACCAGCCCTTCCGTTTTGCCGCCGACGTCCACGACGACGCCGTGCTCGGTGTACGCGACCACTTTTACTTCGATGATTTCGTTGTTCGCGGCGCTCTCGACCGGCTCGCTGTACTGATCGATCAGCTTGGACATTTCCTCGGAGCCGGCGGCTTCTTCAGCGGCGGCAGCGGCTTCGGGATCGAGATGCTGCGTGGCGTCAGCGTGCGCTGCGTCGTGCTGAGTGGCATCAGCAGCGGGAGCGGCGGGAGCCGTGGCCTGCTCGGGGCGAGGATCGCCGTCGGCCTGCGCCACGGGAGCAGAAGTCGCTTCGTGAGCAGCGGCGTTGACGGTTGCCTCTGTGTGCCCCTGAGTTTCGCTGGCCTGGTCTTTCTCGGGTTCGTGTGCGGGAGCTGCAGCGGCGGAAGACGGATTGTTATCGTTGTCGGAAAACATGGTTGTTGGCCTCCAGAAGGTACTGCGTCTTTGTCTAGTGACCCGGCGATGCCGGAGTCATGGGTGTTGCTTGAGAATCCCTGCGATCTCTCAACTCGACTTTTGAGTGACGCAAGGGGTACAGCTTCGCGGTTGAACTTCTTACGTTGTGCAACTCAACGGGCGACGGCTGGCGACAGGGTAGCCTGAGCCTTGATGCGCAGTTTAAAGACGCACCGGAAGGCAGGTCAGTCACCGCTATAGACAACCGTGATGTGGTCCGTTGCTGAAAACGACCGTTATGCGCTCACCGAGGGACAAGTGCTGCGGGCGTCCAAAAACGCTGCAACGCCAAGATGATACGCGGCGGTTGAACCCGGTGTCAACGTACTGTGGTAGATGGTTTTGCGGTGCTTTTCGTTGCATCTATCTGACGCTGCAGGGCGTTCGAGCTAGGCGTGGGCGCGGCCGGCTTGGGTGCGTTCGCGGCGAAAATCGGGGGCGCTTACCTCGATGGTGCGGCACATTTCGAAGAGGCGAGAGCGCATGCGGCTGCCGATGCGCTCTTCGAGGGAATCTTCGCGGGTGGCAGGGACGAGCTTGCCATTGGGGAGGCGGGTGGCTTCGCCGGCCGATGGCGGATTGTCGAGGTAGTTGGTGGTGATGATCGTGGTGCGTTTTTCGTTATAGCGGGCGTTGAGGACGATGCTGACGATGTCGCGAACCCAGTCGGAGGGTTTGCTGGCGCCGAGGTCGTCGAGGACGAGGACTTCGACGGTGCGAATCGGGTCGAGGATCGACATTTCAGTGGATTCGCTGGCGGGGTTGTAACTGGCCTGGATTTCCTTGAGGAGTTCGCGATAGTCGCAGAAGAGGCAGGCGTGGCCGCGGACGATAAGTTCTTTGAGCGCGGCGACGGCGAGATGCGTTTTGCCAACGCCGGATGGGCCCATGAAGAGCAGGCCTTTGTCGGAGCCGCCGGGAAAATCGCGCGTGAACGTTTCGGTGTAACTTTTGGCGAGCTTGAGGGATTGGGTGTGTTGCGGCGTCCAGGTTTTGCCGTCGGCCAGGTCGGTGACGTAGCTTTCGAAGTCGCAGTGTTCGTAGCGCTTGGGGATGCGGGCGCGGGAGAGGACGCGATTAGCGCGCTCTTCCATGCCGCAATCGCAGGGGACTGCGAATTTGCCGGCACCGTCGGGGCGGGGGACAAGTTTGTATCCGGTGCCGCGGCAGAGTTGGCAATTTTCGAGGGGCAAAGTTTGGTCTCGGGCGTTTCTGTTTCGGAGGACAGAATACGAGGGCGGGGAAGAGACGGCAAGAGAAGCTGTGGACGAATTGTGAATGGAGATGAAGTTTGGTCAAAAAGATATGCGGTGGATGGGGCTTCGCGAATGAGGCGAGGTTGGACTGTACGCCGGGCGGGGCAAGCCCCGCCCCTACAAAGAGGCGGATCGACCGGTGAGTCAAAAAAAGAGGCGGATCGGTGGGCGAGTTGAATGAGACGAATTGAGTTCAGCTTTCGCGCAGGTTCGCTCGCGCCGCACCTCTGGGTGGCGTGGCGCGAACGATTGCGTGACGCGGAGGCGGTTCACTGCGGAGAGCGGCGACGCGCGAGAGTTCCTGTTGGACGACGGTGGCGAATTCGGTCATCTGC
>JAFAZL010000931.1 GCA_019239815.1 Acidobacteriota bacterium | reverse complement strand
TGCCCGTGTTGCCGTCTATGCCCGCGATGCCAGCGTTCCCCGCTTTGCCGTCGGAAAGCGCTGAACCTGCGTTTGCTTCGCCCCACAACGACGCGGCGACAAGCTGCGAAGACATGCACGTCATGTTTGACAGCGAGCCGCCGATCACGGATTCGGAAGACCGCACGCTGACGAAGGCGGAAGCGAGCACGCTACGCATCGACAATCTCGTGAACGCCGGAGTGCAGGCGCGTGGATGGGACAAGGACACGTACTCTGTGACCGCGTGCAAGTTTGCCGACCGCAGAGATCGGGATCCGAAAGGATTGCTTTCGCAGATCAAAATGTCGATCGATGGCGGCCATGTGTCGGTGAGCGGCCCGAGCCATAGCGATCATGAGCATTGGGCAGTGCAGCTGCTGGTGCGGACTCCACGCGGGGCGAACCTGGAAATCAAAACGCAGAACGGTCCGGCTTCATTCTCGGAAGTCGATGGGAAGATCAACGTGCGCGCGACGAATGGGCCGGTGTCGATGTCGAATTGCACCGGCGAAGCGGACGTTGCCTCGCAGAATGGTCCGATCTCGATTTCGGGCAAGAGCGGAAAATTGAGGCTGCACACGGAGAATGGGCCGATCAGCGTGGCGCTACAGAGTCCAAACTGGACCGACGGCGGGCTTGTCGCAGACGCGGTGAACGGTCCTGTTTCGCTGAGCGTGCCAACGGAACTGAATACGAGCTTCCTTCTAGAGTCGACCGGCCACTCGCCGATTACTTGTAACGCGAGCGTCTGCAAATCCGCGCGCAAGACGTTCGATGATAACGATAACCGCCGGCTTGAATATGGCAGCGGAACGCCGGTGATTCGGTTGTCGACGGTGAATGGACCGGTCACTGTCAGCGCACTCTGACCGAGGTGAGCGCGCCGTAGCCGAGTTGCAGGCCGAGGCAGTCGCGTAGCACTTCCGGAATTTGGTTCTCGATTTTGAGGTTCGGAAGTAATATTCCCCGCATGCTGCTGGAAGAACGGGTTGGTCGGCCAACCACCGAAGCCGAGGCGGAACGGCTCGCACTTGAACTTTATGGGCTCCACGTCGCGGCAAAAGCGCTGCCCGGCGAATACGACGATAATTTTCATTTGAAGACGAGGGTGCCGGCGGTCGGCGTGGCTGCCGTGCCTGCTAACGTTGCCGCTGCTCCGCTCTCAGCGATTGGCGCGGAACCCGAAAGCAGTTTCGATCTTACCGCGCTGCAGCCTACTGACGGCGATACTACTGACAGCACGCAGACGGTTTCCGAAGTTTCGGATAGTGAATCCTCCGAAGTTCCAGCACCTGAAACTGGCTGGCAAGCGCTCTCCGGCACCGACTTCGTTCTGAAAGTGATGCACCCGGCGAGGAGTTCGGAGCTGATCGATTTGCAGTGCCAGGCGTTGCAGCATTTGGCGCAGCGCGCTCCGCAGATCGGCTTGCCGCGAGTTTGCCTGAACAAGAACGGCGAAGCGTTCACGACAATTACTGCTGATGACGGCTCGGCGCGGCTTGTCTGGCTGCTGACGTACATCCCCGGCACATTAATGGCGCACGCTAACCCGCACTCCGCGGAAATGCTACGAAGCCTGGGCGAATTGCTGGGTGAGTTGAGCACGGGACTCGCCCATTTTTCTCATTCCGCTGCGAAGCGCGAACTGAAGTGGGACTTTGAGCGGGCAGGATGGATTCGCGAGCACCTCGAACAAATCGCCGACCCCGATCGGCGTGCATTGATCGAGAAATTCATCGCGCTGTACGACAGTGATGTTGTGCCGGTGATGGGACGGCTCAGGCGGAGCGTCGTGTACGGCGACGCGAACGACTACAACGTGCTTGTCGGCGACGCATCAACGCAGCCGCGCCGCGTGGTGAGCGTTTTCGACTTCGGCGACATGCACGAGAGTTTTACCGTATCGGAAGTCGCGACCGCGGCCGCGTATTCGATCCTCGGGAAAAAGGAGCCGCTGCGGGCGGCCGCAGCCGTTCTGAGCGGTTACTACTCGCGATTTCTGCTTACCGACGTGGAAATCTCCGTGCTCTATCCGTTGATCGCGATGAGGCTTGCAGTCAGCGTGGTGAACTCCGCGATTCGAGCGAGCGTGAAGCCCGACGACGCGTACGTGACGATCACGGAAGAGCCGGCTTGGGAAGCGTTGTCGCGCCTGGCGCAAGTGCATCCCCGATTCGCGCACTACATGTTTCGAGAAGTTTGCGGATTGCAGCCGGTGCCAAAAGCGAGTGCAGTGCGTAAGTGGCTCGCGGCGCACGCGAGTTCCGCGGCGCCGCTGCTCGACGTCGATCTGCGAGTGACTTCGCCGATCGTGTTTGATCTTGGCGTGGGCAGCACGTTTCTCGGCGCCGACCCTGCGGCGAGCGAAGGCGAAAGACTGAACGACGCGATTTTTGGTGCACTGCGCAAGGCCAGGCTGAGCGTTGGGGTGGGCCGCTACAACGAGCCGCGGCTGCTTTACAATTCACCGCTTTTTGGCGCGACGGAAAATCCGACCGACGAGCGCAGGACAGTTCATCTCGGCGTCGATTTGTTTGCTGCGGCAGGCAGTTCGGTCTACTCTCCGCTCAACGGCGTTGTATATGCGTTCGCGAACAATCCCGAAAAACTCGACTACGGCCCGGTTGTCATCTTGCGGCATGGTCCCGGCGGCGGTGAAGAATTCTTCACGCTATACGGGCATTTGACGCGCGACTCTCTGGGCAAGCTGAAAGTCGGCCAGTCGATTGTGAAGGGCGAACGCATCGGCCGCATTGGAGCGATGGCGGAAAACGGCGGCTGGCCCCCGCATCTGCATTTTCAAGTCATCACCGATTTGTTGGATCGCGGCACGGATTTTCCGGGTGTGGCGCTGGCAGCCGAACGCGGCGTGTGGGCGGATCTTTCGCCGAATCCCAATCTGTTGCTGCGCATCGCGGCGGAGCGAGTCGTCGCGGATGAGAAGGATAGCGCCGACACGCAGGCAGATCGCGAGCGGGTGCTCGGCGGGAATCTCAGTATCTCGTATCGTCGCCCGCTGAAAATCGTGCGCGGGTGGAAACAGTATCTCTACGACGACACAGGCCGCGCATATCTCGATGTTTACAACAATGTTCCGCTTGTGGGACACAGCCATCCACGCGTCGCTCACGCCGTCGCCGAGCAGATCGGGCTGCTCAACACGAACACGCGATATCTGCACGACAACGTTGTGCGTTACGCCGAGCGGCTGCTCGAGCTGATGCCGGCGTCGCTGCGCGTCTGCTATTTCGTGAACTCAGGCAGCGAAGCCAACGAGCTGGCGATTCGCCTGGCGCGCACGTACACGAGGCGCGAAGACGTGATCGTGCTCGAGCACGCTTATCACGGGCATACGACTTCGCTGATTGACTTGAGCCCCTACAAATTTAATGGGCCGGGTGGCACGGGGCGTAAGCCGTGGGTTCACGTCGCGCCTATCGCCGACGACTATCGTGGCCCGTACAAACGCGGCGAAACGGGCATCGGCACGAAGTACGCTGAGCGGGTCGGCGATGTGATTACCGAAGCGCGTTCAGAGGGCAGGGAGATTGCGGCGTTTCTTGCGGAGACGTTGCCGAGTGTTGCTGGGCAGATTGTTTTTCCGCCGGGATATCTCGATGGAGCTTACCAGCGCGTACGCGCGGCGGGCGCAGTTTGCATCGCCGATGAAGTTCAAGTTGGATTCGGCCGCCTAGGCACGCATTTTTGGGGGTTCGAGACGCAAGGCGTTGTTCCGGACATCGTTGTGCTTGGGAAGCCGATCGGCAATGCATTTCCGCTCGCGGCGGTGGTGACGACGCAAGAAATCGCGGCGTCATTTGCGAATGGAATGGAATTTTTCAGTACGTTTGGCGGAAACCCAGTCTCGTGCGCGGCGGGGATTGCGGTGCTCGACGTGTTGCGGGAAGAGAAGCTGCCGGAAAACGCCCTTAAGATCGGCGAATACTTGTTCAAGCGATTGCGGGGACTACAGGAAAATCATGCTGTCGTCGGAGACGTGCGCGGATCCGGATTGTTTCTCGGGATCGATCTGGTCCGGGACCGGGATTCCCGCGTTCCCGCGACGGCACAGGCGGATTATGTTGTGAATCGATTGCGAGAGCGCGGCGTGCTAGCAGGCACCGACGGGCCAGGACACAATGTTATCAAGCTGCGACCGCCGCTAATTTTCTCCAAGGCCGATGCGGATCTCTTTGCCGATACGCTCGACCTAGTGCTCACGGAAGACGCGGCGCAGGTTCCACGCGCACAAAAGCAGGCGGGCATGGCGGCGCAAGCCTAGCCGTCCAACCGCTGCGGTCTCCGAAATCGTTATCCCATAATTATATTACTTGACAGTACACTAATCGAATGAATACCATCGCTGGCCACGATGGAACTCGATGCAGCCCTTCCATGGCTCGCCCTCACGATGACCCAGGGCATCGCGGGGCGTCTGTCCGCGCGCCTACTGCGGGCTTTCGACTCACCTGAAGGCGTCTTTCGAGCGTCGCTCCCGAGTCTTGAAAGCTGCAATGTGCCCGCTGCTGTCGCCCAGGCCATCTTCAAAAAGCAAGGTTACAAGCGCGCCGAAAAGGAATTGGCGACTATCCGCGGGATCGAGAACCTGCGATTGGTGAACTGGACCGACCCGGAATATCCACAATCCCTGCGTGAAATTTACGAGCCGCCAACCCTGTTGTATGTGCGGGGGCATACAGATGTTTTGAGCCATCCGAGCATCGGGGTAGTCGGAACGCGCAAACCCACCTTGTATGGGACTCAGATGGCGGAGCGGCTAGGGCGGGAGCTGGCCGCACGTGGTCTTGCAGTCGTCAGCGGAATGGCCCGGGGGATCGACGCCCTCTCGCATCAGGGAGCAATGGCGGTGAACGGCCACGCCATCGGGGTGTTGGGCACCGGAGTCGATGTTTTCTATCCTAAGGAAAACAAGAAGCTCTACGAAAGAGTCTTGCAAAGGGGGGCGATCATCAGCGAATTTCCATTGGGTACGCACCCCGCTCCTGAGAATTTCCCGATTCGGAACCGAATCGTGGCTGGGATGCCCGTTGGGGTCGTAGTGGTGGAAGGCGCTCAGTACAGCGGGTCTCTGATCACGGCCCGGCTGGCAATGGAATACAACCGGGACGTATTTGCGGTGCCGGGCAACGCAACTCAGCCGTTAAGTTTCGCCCCGAATCAACTCATTCGCCAAGGGGCCAAGCTGGTGACGAACGGCGAAGATGTCATCTCGGATCTACCCACTCCAATCCGGGCAGCTCTGGTTCGCGCTGAGGCACCCGAGGCGGAACAGCGCAACCTCTTAGCCGCGGCCAGTCTGACCACCCCCGAGAGGAAGATCTACGAGTTGCTCTCTACCGACCAGCCAGTGCATATTGATGACATCATGGATCGAAGCGGCTTGAACTCATCCGAGGTTCTGGCTACCCTTTTTGACCTGGAGATGAAAGGGATCGTCAGACAACTGCCAGGAAAGCAGTTTGCGAAGGTCCTGCTGTAGTTCCCGGAAATCATTGTAATTATTAGAGTTGTTAGGGCTCGCGGAATCGTAATGAATCCGCATGGGCATTTGCCGCATCATTTGTAAGTTAGCGAGAAGGGCACAGTACCGCGTAGGGAGCCTTTCCGCGAGAGAATCCGGAGTTACAAAGAAGAGATGGGACGTTCGCTAGTCATCGTCGAATCGCCGGCAAAGGCGAAGACGATCAACAAATATTTAGGACGCGATTACACCGTCAAGGCGTCGATCGGCCACGTCATGGACCTGCCGAAGAAGACGATCGGCATTCGCCTGCCCGACGAACCGAAGAAAAAGAAGAAGAGCAAGCGCAAGAGCAAGGTCGCCGAGAAGCCTCAAAAACCAATCTCGATCGACGACGCGAAGATTTTCGAGCCGACTCTGGAGATCATTTACGGCAAGGGTAAAGTCATCAACGATTTGAGGAAGTCGGCGGCCAATGCCGAAGCCGTCTATCTGGCGGGCGACCCTGACCGTGAAGGGGAGGCGATTTCCGCGCACCTTCGTGCAGTTTTAACCAAGCCGAGCAAGTACGAAGAGGCCGAGCCATCGGGCAACGGCCGCTTTGGCAAGAACGGCAACGGTAAGGACGAAAAGGCCGAGGCCGAAGCCGCCGAGGAAGCCAAGGGGAAGGCCGCCAAAGGGAAGAAGGGCAAAGCCGGTAAGAAAGAAGACAAGGACGAGATCGAAGTTCCGGCAATCGACCCGAAGAAGATTTTCCGAGTCACCTTTAACGAAATTACACCAAAGGCGATTCGGGCGGCGTTCGAGAAGCCGCGACAGATCGATACGAGCCTGGTAGATGCTCAGCAGGCGCGCCGGGTACTAGACCGCATCGTCGGCTACAAAGTTTCGCCGCTGCTCTGGGATAAGGTTCGCCGTGGGCTCTCCGCCGGTCGCGTCCAGACGGTTGCTGTGCGGCTGATCGTTGAGCGTGAGCAGGAAATCCGCGCTTTCGTCCCGGTCGAATATTGGTCGATCCACGCGATGCTTGACGCTGGGCAGCCGCCGATCTTCGAGGCGAAGCTGTCGAAGTTCAAGGGCGAGGACATCGAGGTTTCGAACCAGGAAGCAGCCGACAAGATCGTTGCGGCCGTGAGCAAGGCGAAGTGGCAAGTCGCATCGGTCACACAACGCGAGAAGAAGCGCAATCCGCCTCCACCGTTTACCACGTCGAAATTGCAACAGGCCGCTTACAACCGGCTCCGCTATACGGCGAAGCGCACGATGGGCATCGCGCAGCGTTTGTATGAAGGCGTCGACATGGGTGAAGAGGGATCGGTCGCGCTGATCACCTATATGCGTACGGATTCGGTCAACGTTTCGGCCGATGCGCTTTCTCAGGTGCGCGAGCTCATTCCCGAAAAGTTTGGATCGAGCTACCTGCCTGAGAAGCCCAACTACTACAAGTCCAAGAAGGACGCGCAGGAAGCTCACGAAGCAGTGCGCCCGACGGACGTTTCGCGCACACCAGAAGATGTGCGCAAGTATCTTGACGACGATTTGTTCAAGCTCTACCAGTTGATCTGGCAGCGCTTTGTCGCGTCGCAAATGATGCCGGCGGTGTTCGATCAGACGACGATCGATATTTCGGCGGGCGACTACACGTTCCGCGCCACCGGCTCTGTCCAGAAATTTGACGGCTACCTGCGCGTTTACCAAACGCCAGCGGCTGTTACCGATCGCGAAGACGACGAAAAGGATGACGACGGCGAAGGTAAGAACTTGCCGCGCGTGGAAGAAGGTCAGGTTTTGCGCCTCGATCAGATTCGGCCCGATCAGCACTTCACCGAGCCGCCGCCCCGCTACACCGAAGCGACGCTGGTGAAAGAGCTCGAAGAAAAGGGCATCGGCCGACCTTCGACGTATGCTTCGATCATTTCGACGATTGTCGAGCGCGAATATGTTCGCAAGGATCAAGGCCGTTTTACGCCGACGATGCTGGGCGAACGCGTCAATGCGTTGCTCGTGAAAAGTTTCGACGACGTTTTCGACGCGACGTTTACGGCTCGGCTCGAAGAAGAACTCGACGAAATCGAAGAGGGCAAGCTGCCCTGGCGCGACGCCGTGCGCGAGTTCTGGGAGAAGTTCGTCGTCGATCTTTCGAAGGCCGACGAGGAAATGATCTCGTACAAGGCGGGCATCCCGACTGGCAAGAAGTGCGAGAAGTGCGGCGAGGGCGAATTGCTGGAACGCATCAGCCGTCACGGATTCTTCCTCGGCTGCTCGCGCTATCCCGACTGCGACTTCATCCAGGATATGGCGCCGGAGCTCAACGACGACGCCGAGAGCAAAACCGAGTATTGCGAGAATTGCGGTAAGGAAATGCTAATGAAGCGCGGCCGGTTCGGCGCGTTCCTGGCCTGCAGCGGCTACCCGGATTGCAAGACGACGCGACGTCTAGTTGAAGGTACGCGCATCGCCCATCAGCCCGACGAGCCGCTCGAAGAGAAGTGCGAGCTTTGCGGCAACCACCTCATCAAGAAGCACGGGCGCTTCGGCACGTTTATCGGCTGCTCCGGCTATCCCAAGTGCAAGTACACCCGGCCGATCACGATGGGTATCAAGTGCCCCAAGTGCAATGAGGGCGAGTTTGTGAAGCGCGGCAGCATGGGGAAGGGCGGTCGCGGACGACCGCGGGTGTTCTACGGCTGCTCGCGCTATCCCGATTGCGACTTTACGACGCCGAACATGCCGATTGCTGAACCTTGCCCGAAGTGCGGCGCCCCCTTTATCGTGGAGAAGAAGTCCAAGATCGGCACCGTACATACCTGTATTAAGGAAGGTTGCGACTGGGAGCAACTCGCGCCCGAGCCGCAGCCGGTCGCCGGCCCAGCGCCTGTCGAAGAGCCTACCCCGGTGGGCGCCAAGCCCTAAGAGCCATCAACCAGCGATCCAAGTTTCATTTCAGGACAATATCCCGCCCCACCAGCGGGATATTTGCTTTTGGCCCCGGTTGGTATCCCGAACAAGTCTCAACGAAACAGTCAGCCCCTGCTTGCGATCGCTATAGTAATTTCAAGCGAGCGAACAACTTGCACACGCAAAGCAACTTTGCGCCTTCCCTTCGTTTTGGGCTTTCGGTGCACGGGTTTGCGTATCGGATTTCGGGGCCCCTCTCATGAAGCAATCGGCCGAAAAATATCTTCAGTATTTGAGCTCGGTGAAAAATTCTTCGCCGCACACGATTCTGAATTACGGCAAAGATTTGAGCCAATTCCTGGAGTATCTGACACCGCCCGGTGCGCAACCCCCGGCGCTGAAAGACATTACGCATAACATCATTCGTGAGTTCGTCGCGCATTTGCACGACCAGGGACTCGAAAAAAGTTCGATCGCGCGAAAGCTCGCGGCGCTACGTTCGTTTTTCAAATATTGCGTGCGCGAGGGCTTGCTGGCGGAAAACCCCGCTCGGCTAGTGCCGACACCGAAGCTGCCGAAGCGCATTCCGTCGGTGCTGTCAGCCGAAGAGATGAATGGCTTTCTGAACCGTCTTGCTGAAATGGGGCCGGTAGCTCAGGGGGCCGCGGGGAACGTGCGATCCCAGGTCGACCGAAACGCTATCCCAGACGTTGTCGCCGAAAACGGGAAGAGCTCGACTCGGAAGAGTGATCGGATGTATGTGCGGCGCGACCGGGCGTTGTTGGAACTCCTTTACGCCGCGGGATTGCGCGTCAGCGAACTTACAGGCCTCAACCTTGTCGATATCGATCAGAAAGAACGAGTCCTGCGGGTTCGCGGCAAAGGCAACAAGGAACGCATCGTTCCCTACGGAACAAAAGCGCAGGAAGCTCTCGAAAATTACTGGACCTTGCGCGACGAGCTGCTATCGCAGAAATCGGCCTCGCGCGGACAGCGACAGGGGCCGCCACACA
>JAFAZL010000929.1 GCA_019239815.1 Acidobacteriota bacterium | reverse complement strand
GCGATACGAAAAATGTTCAAAATTGTTGTCGTGCGTCGTCCCCACCACTGTCACGACTTCGTTCGGATGCGGCACCGGATATGGCCGAAAAATCAGCGCATCGACCATGCTGAACGTCCCCGAAACCATCCCGATCCCCAGCGCCAGCGTAAAAACGACAAACGTCGTCAGCCCGGGTGTCCGCTCCAGACTCCGGATTGCATACCGCACATCCTGCAACACGTTCTCGATGACCATCAGCCCGCGAGCCGCGCGATAGTCTTCCTTCATCGCCTCGACGCTGCCAAACTTCAGCATCGCCTGCCGCCGCGCCTCCACCGGTGACATCCCCGCGCGCACGTTATCCGCAGTCGCTAGCGCAATATGCTCCGCAACCTCCTCCCTCAATCGCGCTTCCTGCGACCGCCGCCCCATCAAGCTCCCGACCCGCGCCAATAACCGCTGCACGCTCTTCATACCCAACCTCCACGAATGTCGAGGGATCCCCGTCCTCGCACCGCCCAGCAATTTTCGAACCCGGTCACCCCAACACGACCCCACCGAAACGCATCGGCCTACAGATGTCGTAACGCATTTCGCGTCCTTTTGGTTTCCAAAAGGAGCATGCCTCATCCCCTTTTGGAAAACAACAGGAATAAATACGCGCGTTCGCCCCTAAAAGTTCGATACAGGCAAACCACGAGCAGGGGCATGGCACGCCTGCCCGTCCTGATTGCGCATCAAGTGTGGGAATCCCAACCGGCAGGAACTACAACTTCAAAACCATCCGCGTCTGCGACAACAGCGGCTCCACATTGTCCTTCGAAAAAACTCCCTTAATCCCCAGATCCTTGCTCGCCGCCTCCGCCGCCGTAAAATGCGCCGTCAGCATAATGATCGGAATCTCTGGCATCGTGTTGTGCATCACCCGAGCCGTCTCGACCCCATTCATCACCGGCATCGAATAATCCAGAATCACCAGATCCGGCTTATTCTCCGAAACGCTCTTGAGCGCCTCATACCCGTTCGTCGCCTCGGTACACTGCACCCTCAATCGCGTCTGCAGATAGAACACCAGCGCTTTCCTCACAACAGGATGATCATCCACCACAAGGACCCGGCACATAACATCAAAATGCTACGTCACTGATATCAGCTATTTCTATCAGTAGAAATAGGTACACCAAGCCGCACAACATGCGCCGATGAGGTGCATCCCAGTACGTAATTTCTGCCACCCAACAACGGACTGAAGAACACTCCGATCAATTTCCAGCAAGTCGGTTTCCCGCGGAGTTCGTAATTGCCACTGAACGTTGCGACAACCTCGTTGAGCAGATCGCGCCGTAGCGTTGTAGCTCAATCGAAAAGTGGTTATAAGAACAGACATGCGAGTTGCAGATTGCCCTCAATGTGGTTCGCGTGCAAAGCCTGCAGGCGGCAGCGCTTACTGCGTATTTTGCGGCTGGAATTGCTTAGTTGCCGACGAGGACATCGGCCACAGGCTGTCGGCACTTCCTGTACTCTTCTTAGCATTCTTCGTCTTATCGCTTTTCACCAAAAGGTGGTTAGGAATTGCTTGGATTTCAACGCTTGCTGGCCTTTTCACGTTCGCTATTGCTCTCATGCTTTTGTTGCAACGGAGAGAATTACGCAGAAGCCAGAGTGGGCCAGGGTTGGAGTCCGTTCCACTCGTGGCGATCGAAGAGGACGTCGGATTTGTCGTTCCCGTCCGCTTTTCGCACTTTTCCATGCTACCAGTTCCACGCAAGCTCAAGATGAAGAGGGTTTTTCGCTGGGCGACGATTCTGATGCTTTTTGTCGGGCTCGCTTTTACGTGTGAGTGCTATTCATTGATCGTGCCCCCTCACAACGGAGCGGATGATCTGCGTTGGGGCATCAGACTAGGGCTTGTCTCTCTCGCGATTTACGCCGCGCTGATCGCTGGCTCGTGGGTAGAGCGCAGGCGCAAGTGCCTGTTGCGGTCAGGCGAGCTTCGGTTTGCGCTTGTCTTGGACTCGGACGCCGGAAGAGCTGCTTGGCTACCTGGCGTCAGATATTCCTTTAGAACCAAAAATGGGATAGAGATTGAGGGTTTCGACCAAGATTGGACCGATAGCTATCATCAAGGGATGGTCGTTGCTGTATTTCATGACTCCGCCGAACCAAAGAATCACGTCGCAATGTGCGGCAGTTTCTACGATGTAATTTGAGCTAGGGCCCGCTGGTTGGACACAGTGAGTTTCGAGTTTCGGCTCCGCACAAGTCACCAGTCACCGGTCTGCATCACCACAACCTCCTCAAACACCTCGATCTCACCCCAAGACTCTCGCCCCAAAAAGAATGAAGCGCCGTGCGGCCTTCTCTTCCGCGCGGCGCTTCAACTCCATTTCTTTTTTTGCGTCAGTTATTTGCCTTCTCTGTTCCAGGCGTTCCCCTCCTATCCGCTCTGCCGTTGGGCCGAGCTGACTTTGGATTGAACAACCCATCGCCCAGCCGGATCGAGAAACTCCACCCCCACCGCATAGCCGTCGCCATGGAATGGTTGGCAGTACGCCACTCGAGCCAACGAACGAAACTCTCCGGTGCGCGACGCGAACGTCAGTGGTTCGCCCTTTTGCCATCGTCGCGTGCTCACGACGCGCGCACCTCGCGCGCTCACGTTTTCGGTAAATGTCGCTTCCGTGCCCTGTGCTCCGTCGTGCCGGTCCAGCACTACCGGAATTTCCATCAGGATCCGGTGCTCCGCGCGGTGAAATCGAAATACGTTTTTGAGCGGCATGGTCGTCGTCATCCTCACAAGCACGCCGCAATTCGTTTGAGATTCTGGACACCGCTCTTGCTGCGGTGCTTCATGCCATACAGGTTGCGATCCGCCGTTCCCAGCAACTGCTCCGGCGTATCGCCGTCTTCCGGAAACGACGCAACACCCGCGCTCACCGAAAGAGCGGGCCGCTCTTGCTCCGCCGCCAGCTTTTCGCGCACGCGCGCAACCACGCGGTTCGCCACGTCGGGCCCCGCTTCGGGCAGCACCAGCGCGAATTCATCGCCGCCATAGCGCGCCGGCGTATCGATCGCGCGCGAATGATTCGAAAGAACCTTGCCCAGCCGCACCAATGCGCGGCTTCCGGTCAGGTGGCCAAACTGGTCGTTGATCGCTTTCAGACCGTCCATGTCCAGCAAGATCACGCTGAACCCGCGCTGCGTCCGCTTCGAACGGTCAAGCTCGGTGTCGATCACGTGAATGAGCCGGCGATAGTTGGCGAGGCCCGTCAGCGAGTCGCTCACCGCCATCGAGCGAACCTGTTCGAACAACCGCGCCTGCTCCAACAGCGCGCC
>JAFAZL010000918.1 GCA_019239815.1 Acidobacteriota bacterium | reverse complement strand
GATGCGGGCAAAGGGGACGACAACTTTCCAGGTCGATTCCCAGCGCGTGGAACCGAGAGCAAGCGCGGCTTCGCGCTGATCGCGCGGGACCGAGAGCAATACTTCACGCGAGACCGAAATGATGTACGGAATCACCATGATGGCGAGGACGATGCCTGCCGTCAGGAAGCCGATGCCGTACGCGGGGCCGGAAAAGAACGGAAGGAAGCCGAGCGTATTGTTCAGCGCGGGCTGAACGTATTCGCGCATCAGTGGGATCACGATGAAGACACCGAGGAGGCCATAGATCACGCTGGGGACGGCGGCGAGAAGATCGATGAAGAATTGGAGAGTGTCGGAGACGCGTGCGGGAGCGAGTTCAGCGAGAAAGATTGCGGCGCCGATGCCGAGAGGCACGGCGATGATCAGCGATACGGCGGCGGTGACGAGTGTGCCGTAGATGAAAGGAAGCGCGCCGAAGTCGCCGGAGTTAGGATCCCAAACTCTGGTGAAGAAGAAATTAAGGCCGAACTTGTGGCGGGAGAGGGCTGACCCGGTCCAGAGTTCGAAGACGAGCAGAAGAGTGATGAGCACGACCGCGGCGGCGAAGACAAACGTCACCAAACGAGCTATTTCGTCGCCGTCGCGGAGGCGATCCAAAAACGAGCGCGAGCCCGAGACCGGGCCCGCGCTGTGAACGGTAGTAGTAGTTGCAGCCATTGCCTTTAGCGGATCGAGCTTGCGCTCCTTTAAGAGAGAGAGCCTGAAGCTCGATCCGGAATTATTGAATCGTTCCGATCGCCTTGAGCTCCTTTGCAACAACGTCCTTGGGGAGCTTGGCGTATGAAAGCGCTTCGACGAGGCCCTGGCCGTCGGTGAGGGCCCATTTGAGGAAGTCCTTCATCGCGGTGCCCTTGGCGGCATCGGAGAACTTACTCGGGATGAGCAGCCACGTGAAGCTCGAAATTGGATAGGCATTCTTGCCAGCGCCATTGGTGATCGAGACGCGAAAATCGGCCGGCATGTCCTTGATGCCCGCTGCGGCGGCGCTGACGCTGGCCAGATCGGCCTTCACGAAAGAGCCGGCGGAGTTCTTAACGGTGCCGTAAGCGATGTTGTTCTGGACGGCATAGGTCAGTTCGACGTACGCAATCGAGTTCGGGGTCTGCTTGACGAGACCGGTGACACCTTCGCTTCCCTTACCGCCGAGGCCTACGGGCCAGTTGATTGACGTACCCTTGCCGACTTTGTTCTTCCAGTCGTCGCTGACCTTGGAGAGGTAATCGGTCCAGATATAGGTGGTGCCGCTGCCGTCGGAACGGTGCACCACAACGATGTCCTTGGCTGGAAGGCTAACGCCCTTGTTTGCGCTGGCAATCAGAGGATCGTTCCACTTGGTGACGCGACCCAGAAAGATTCCGGCTAGAGCTTCCGGGGTGAAGTTGAGCGTGTTGGAAACTCCGGGGATGTTATAGGTGGGAACGGCGGCGCCGAGAACAGTTGGGAAATGGAGAATCGGTGAGCCGTGTTTGTCCTGATATGCCTTCATCTGATCGTCGTTCATGGGGCCGTCAGAAGCTCCGAAATCGACGGTGCCTTCCGTAACCTGCTTGATGCCTGCGCCGGAACCAACCGACTGGTAGTTAATCTGAGCGTTACCGTGAGCTTTGTGGTACTCGTCGAACCATTTCGAATAGACTGGATACGGGAACGAGGCGCCGGCGCCGTTAATGAGCAGATTGCCCTGCGAATAGAGGGAGACTGCCGTGGCGAGGACGACGACAAGAAGAGCGGAAAGCTTTCGAAGCATTCGATTTTTCTCCATCAATGCACCGGGGTGCAGTTGAGCTGAGTGTTTGACCTGAAGAGCGTTTGGGGAGTGTGGCGCAGTCGTGTTACAGGAGTGTTACAAACCGTCGGGGATACGTTGACAGTTGGAGAGGTAGGTAAGTTGTTTGACGAGAGTGGATTAGGCGTTGCTCACTGCGGACAACCTGTGGTCATGGGCGCGGCAATGCTGCGCCCATATGTCGTCCGGTACGTCGCGGTCTGCTAGGTTAGCCGCGGAAAAGCTATTCACCAGAGGAGTTTTAGGCCGAACTGGACCTGGCGGCTGCTCGTGGCGGTAGAGGTGATGGCGCCTGCGGTACCCGAGACGCCGGTTGGGTTTTTTGTGGTGGGTGGGGTGAAGGTTATCAGGTTGGGCGTGTTGAAGTTAGCGCGGTCGAGCAGGTTGAAGATCTCGGCGCGGAACTGGAGCGCGAGTTGTTCACGGAGCTTTGTATCTTTGAGGACACTGAAGTCCCAAGTGGCGAGTCCGGGACCAATATAAGTGTCACGGCCGAGGTTGCCGGCGAAGCCGCTGGTTGAGGGCGAGGCGATGAAGGCGGCCGGATTGAACCACCGCGTCGGGTTACCCGTGATCACACTGCCGGTGAAATCGGGATTGAGGAACGGGCGGACGGGATTGCGAGTGTCGCCGGAGTTGCTTGGGTTATAGCTAAGTTGGGGAGTTATCGGGAAGCCGGACTGGGCGGTGATGACGCTCGAAATCGCCCAGCCCCCGATGAGGCTGCCGGTCCAGCCTTCGTAGCCGCTGCCGAATTGGCGGCCGCGGCCAAAAGGCAGTTCGTATAGGAGATTGACGACGCCGATGTTGCGGACGTCGAAGGTGGCGAGTCCTTTGTCGGCGGAGAGGTTGAGTGGATTCGAAACGAGGCCGGGGGCGTTGTTTGCAGTGGTCTGGTTGAGCGAGTCGCCGTCGTCGAGGGCTTTGGAGAAGGTATATGAGCCGCGGAGGGTTAGGCCGTGGCTGAATTGGCGGCGAACATCCACTTGCAGGGCATTGTAAGAGCTGACGCCTTCGGAAAACCAAGTCCAGGTGTTTGCGATGGCGGGGTTCGCTTTCTTCGTGCCTACCGGAGTGTAGAAGGTACCCGCGGGAACCGGAGCGCCTGCTAACGGCGAGCCGATAAGGAAACCGAGATTGGGATCGTTGGTGGCACTCGTTGGTAACGCCGGGTTCCAAGTTGGGAAAACCGTCGGGCACGGAGACGCAGGACAGATAACGGCGGGAGCTTCGTTGGCGTCTACGCCGACCAGTTCGTGGTAGCCGTGCGAGCCGACGTAGCCGACGGAGATGCTCGTGTTGGGTGTGATTTCGTGTTCGACCTTCAGAGTCCAGGAGATGAGGGTCGGCGTTTGCATGTTGGGCTGAACGCCGCCGGGGACGAGCTTCGCCGTCGTCGGAATGGCAGCGGCCGGATTGATTGGAAAATTCGCGACGGGAACAGAAGGAACGCTGTAGACCGGATTGAACGGCGGGTTTTGATCGGCGCGGTAGCCGAGCGCGTCTTGCAAATCGTTATACATACCGAAGCCGGCGCGGACGACGGTGTTGCCGAGGATGGAGATGCCGGGGCTCCACGCGAGACCGATGCGAGGTTGCGGGAGAACGGTCGCGTTATTGGTGGTGAAGAGATTGCCTCCGATGTGCGGGGCGGTGTCGATGATGCCGTTGGTGAAAGTGTAGTTCGAGGCGCGGTTGTGTGCTTCGTTCCATCCGTTGGAATATTCGTGGCGATAGCCTAGTGATACGGTGAGACTGCGACGCACGCGGATCACGTCCTCGGCGTAAAACGCGGCGAAGTAGGAGCGCCAGTTGAGGGGCGTGGGCGTTGGATTGAAGAGAAATGTGCCGACTGTGCCGCTCAGGAATTGCGCGAGGCTGGTGAACGTGGCTTGTCCGTATTGGCTGAGCGCGATGTTTTCATTGGACTGGAATTGCTGGAGCCAGGCGCCGAAACTCAATTGATGGCGGCCGCGGGTGAGCGTGACCCGATCTTCATACGTATAAATGTTGCGGGCGATGCTGAGATTGCTGCCGTTGTTGCTGCCGGCGAGGCCAATGCTGGCTTGTGGGTTCGAAGCGGCGCTGCCACCGACGACGGCGGCGCCGACGGGAAGTCCTGCGAGGAATCCGGGAACAGTTGTGGCGGGAGTGCCTGGAGTTGGCTCGCCCGAGAAGAAGTAGCCGGCGCGCGAATAGCCGAAGCGCGCGGTGTTGAGAAGGTTGGGCGAGAAGATGTGGGTTTCTTCGAGGCTGAAGACTTGCTCTCGGAGAGTGAGGATGTCGGTGCTGTATGGGTTGGCGGGAGTGGCCGTGAAGTCGTTGCCGTCATCGGTCGTGTAGACGCCGGCGAGCGAATCGCGCTGCGAGAAAATGTGATCGAGGCGAAGCGTGCCGAAATCTTCGCGGATGGTTTGGAGTGGGCTGCTGAAAACTTCAGCGATGCCGT
Organism: Acidobacteriota bacterium; assembly: GCA_019239815.1. The sequence continues at coordinate 778 of JAFAZL010000918.1, read as the reverse complement.
TGAAGTCGGGGGCGCCGGCGGGAGCGACGGGCCACAGGTTGAGGAACGGCTGGACGCTTAACAGGGCAGAGGCGCGAGAGGCCGCGTCGGGAACGAAGGCGGCAGAAGTTTGGTGGAGATTTTGGCGGAAGCCTTCGTAGTTGCCGAAGATGAAGGTGTTGTCTTGGCGAACTGGGCCGCCGGCGGAGACGCCGAATTGATTGCGCTGGAATGGCGGAGCGGAACCCTCGTCAAAGAAGTTTGGTGCGTCGAGCGCGTTGTTGCGCAGAAATTCGTAGACTGAGCCGTGGAAGTCGTTCGAACCGGATTGTGTAGCGATGATGACTTGTCCGCCAGGGTGTTTACCGAATTCGGCGCTGTAGTTGTCGCGCTGGACGTTCAATTCGCGTGTGGCGTCGACGCCGAGGAGTTGGCCGCCGGCTCCACCGGGAGTCATGTTGTTTTCGGCGGCACCGGTGAACTCGACACCATTGAGAAGGAAGAGATTCTGCTGCGGACGATTGCCGTTGACGGAGAAATTGTTGGCGGTCGTGGAGTTGGAGATGCCGGTGCCTCCGGTTTTTTGCGACGTGAAATTGACGATCCCGGGATTTAGGGTGAGGAGGAGATCGTAGCTGCGGCCGTTGAGCGGGAGATTCTTGATGGCTTGCTGGGCGACGAGGCCGGAGATGTCGGTGGTTGAAGTGCTGACCATGGGCGCTTCGGCGTTGACGTTTGCATAGCCTTCGACCGATGGAATGCTGAGGGTAAAATCGATTCGAGCTTCCTGGTTCACGAT
>JAFAZL010000675.1 GCA_019239815.1 Acidobacteriota bacterium | reverse complement strand
GACTCCGCAGATAGTCCACGCTTCGTCGAAACCTTGGCGCGTCGTGGTTATCGTTTCATCGCTCCCGTAACCGTCCCGAGCAACGGTAACGGCTCAAACGGTTCGCATGCAGCGAATGCGGCCGCGCCGCTAGTCGCCCATCCTGTTTTGCTCGCAACCCCCGTTGCCGCCATTCCTGAGACGAACACGGATTCCGTTCTGCCGGATCGCTCCAATATTTTGGTCCGTCATTGGATCCTTGCTCTCAGCGCCCTCGCGCTCCTTATCTCCGGCACCGTCGCCGGCTGGATCGCCGCCCATCGCCTCACGCAGAAACCTCAGTCTTTCGAATGGCGCCTCACCAATAATCCTTCCGACGACCCGATTCTGAGCGTCGCGCTTTCTCCAGATTCGAAGTACGCCGCCTTTGCGGATCGCAATGGCCTTTTTCTGCGCGAACTGTCCAGCGGTGAAACGCATTCCATCGATGTCCCCGGCGTGATACGACCCCGCGCCAAAGCATGGTTTCCCGACGGCAGTCATCTCCTCGTCAACGCGGCGCAACCATCGACGGGCGTCATGGATGTCTACAGCGTTTCTCTTCTGGGTGGAAGCCCGCGCAAGCTTGTCGACAACGCCGAAGCGCGTTCCGTATCACCTGACGGTTCTCAAATCGCTGTCGTTCGAAATGACTGGCCGAATCAAGAGATATGGCTCTTCTCTTCGGACGGGCAAAATTCGCGCCAGCTCATTCCCGCTTCCGGCGATGTTTTCGGCGCCGTCGCCTGGTCGCCTCACGGACGCAAACTCGCTTTCATCCGCTACAAATACGGATTCAGCCACCATGAGAGCGAAAATTCAGTTGAGCTCTACGACCTGCAGACGAGCCAGATTCGCGTCGTTCTCTCGAACCCTGCTATCGCCGACAGCATGGTTTGGTCGCCCGACGGGCGTTTGATCTATTCGGTTCAGGAGCATGGTCAGAGTCCCTCGATCAAATCGGGCGACGGCGACTCGAACTTCTGGGTCTTGCCGATCGACGAAAATTCCGGCCAGGCTTCCGGCGCGGCACGTCGATTGACCAGCGGCATGGAAAGAAAAATGAGTCCGAGCCTTTCCGCGGATGGCAAACATCTCGCGTTTATTCGCTGGAACGGTGAGGCTCACGTCTACTTTTCTGAGGTCGAGCCCGGCGCTCGCCGCATCGGCGCGCCGCAACGACTCAGCCTGGAAGAGGGCCGCAACTATCCCTACGGTTGGAGTGCCGACGGTAAGTCCATCATCTTTTCGTCAGATCGTGATGGTCAGTTTCATCTGTTTCAACAGCGTATCGACCAACCTGCACCGGATCTGGTCGTTGGAGGTAAAGACGGAGCGATGATCGCTCGGCCCAGCCCCGATGGCTCGCAAATTCTCTATGTCGTCGCGGCGCAAGGCACCAATGGCCAACGGCAATTGCGACTCATGCGTGTCCCATTGTCGGGTGGTGCTCCGGAACTGGTTCTGCAGCGGGATACGGTCGACAATTTTCAGTGCGCTAGATCGCCGTCGACGTTGTGTATTTTCGGACAAGCTACCGCCAAAGAGAGTCGCTTCATCCAGTTCGATCCCATCACCGGCCAGCAGACTCCGCTGGGATTTGGCGTAGAGGGAACCAAATACAATTGGAGCCTGTCGCCCGACGGGCAGACGATCGCGTTAGCGCAATGGCGCCAGCCGGAAATCCATCTGGTTTCCACCAAAACCGGAAAATCCCGAACATTGAAGCTGGAAAGCGACCGCGGAGTTTCCAGCCTCGACTGGGCTTCCGACGGTCAGAGTTTGTGGGCAAGTTCTTCGGCGCTGACAGGCACGCAGGCGCTGCTCAACATCGACCTTCGCGGCAATGTGCGCCAACTATTTCAGGATCCCGATAGAGATATCGGTTGGGCCATTCCTTCCGCCGACGGACGCCACATCGCCTTCTGGGAAGCTGGTGGCAGTTCGAACGCATGGGTGCTGAAAGGCTTCTGATCGAGCCCCGAGCAGACGGAAAGTGCGAAGCGGGACGAACGGAGTGGCAACTTCACGTGGACCCAGCTCAACCTGGACTCGGGCCCTCCTACCCTCCCGACCCGCTTTTCCCTTGCATTGGGTTGTGCTATAACCTTCGGGCCGTGGAACGTGCCGCGAAAGAAGGGGCAGCTTCGGTTTACCCTGATGCTCGCAGGGTCCAATCGGAGCCGAGTGCATCTGTCTCTTTGCAGTCGCCCGGACGTGAGGGATCGCAGGCGACGGAGACAGCGAATCCGGAAAAGGATTCGGCCGCGCCGCACGAGGATGCTTCCCGGTATTGTCCGGTTTGCTCGCAGCGGCTCACGTCCCGGCGCTGCAAGTTGATTTGCACGGTCTGCGGATATTACATGTCCTGCGCGGACTACTATTGATGTAAGCTGTGCGGCCTCGGCAAGGTTGCTGCCGGCAGCCGCTCCGATTTCATAGGAGGATACGAACGTGGCATTGAAGATGAC
>JAFAZL010000546.1 GCA_019239815.1 Acidobacteriota bacterium | reverse complement strand
GCTGCGCCAGAACCGGCAGAAAAAAAGACTCCTGTAACGATGGCAGCGGCGCCCGCCGCCGCGCCCACGGCTACTCCAGTCGTCGCGCCGCCGCCACCGGCTCCCGCGGTTGCAAAGACTGCCGTCGCGGCCGCGCCCGCTGCAGTGGCCGTCGCCGAGCCGCCGAAACCGTCACCGAGACCAACCGGTGTCGCGGCCGCAGCAAATGCCAGCACTGCTACCGCCGCTGCAGTCGCGGTAGCTCCGGCTCCGATCGAACCGAAGTCCGTACCGCTTCCAAAGTCAACCAAGACCATCGACCCGCTCGCGGTTCCTCTTTCAACAGTCGCTCCACAATTCGACGCCGGAAAAAGCTCGAGCAAAGGTTGGTACATCGCGATTCTTCTGCTGATCGCGTTCGCTGCAGGCGCGTGGTACGCCGTTCCGCAAGTTCGCGAATTTACGCAAAGCGTGATTTCGCCATCGACGACCGCTCAACCTGCCGCGTCACCGGCTCCTTCAACTCCAGCGGCGCAACCCGAAGCTCAACCTGCGCAACCACCGGTGGACAGCAAGCCCAATTCGAATCCAGCGCCCAAGTCTTCGGCACCCGCGCCGGCTCCACGCAATCACGGCGGAATCGATGGACCTCCGCAGGTTTCGTCGAATCAACCTTCAGCGGACGCGTCGCCGAAATCGACTCCAGCCAGTGAGCGGACGCCGGTGAAGAGTGACCTCGCTTCGACCGCGGTCACGGGGACGCTGCACGCCGCATCTATTCCGGCGCTGCCCGCTACTTCTCCCACCGCGGCCATCGCACCGACGAGCTTGCCCGCCGGGCCCGTAACGCAGGGCGCGCCGGTGAATCAGGTCATGCCGGACATTTCCTCTAAGGCGCGGAGCACGATTCATGGCACCGTGCGCGTCGTCGTAAAGGTTCGTGTCGATAAGTCCGGTTCCGTTTCTTCGGCAGTGCCTGCGTCTTCGCCAAGCCGGTTCTTCAGCGACGCTGCGGTCCAGGCCGCCAAGAAATGGGACTTCACCCCCGCAAAAATTTCGGGGCAACCGGTACCGAGCGAGTGGCTCGTGAGATTCGACATGACTCCAACTGATACCAAGGTTCTTCCTTCGCAAACAAAACCCTAACAATCGACTCTCAAATCTTCCAGCGAGCGGACACCAAGTCCGCTCGCTTTTTCATTTCTGCTTCATTCAATTCGACCGTTTCGAGGTGTTACCATCTCTCCAGTCAGCTCGGAGGAGAGAACCTATGCGATGGCAGGACGGCGGGCAGAGTTCGGACATCGAAGATCGCCGCGATGAATCGGGCGGCGGAGGCGGCGGATTCGGATTTGGCGGAATCCACATCGGCATCAGCGGCGCGCTGATCCTCTTGGTTCTGAGCCTCATCTTTCATCAAAACTTTTTCGCCCTGCTGAGTGGCGGCAGCCAAGGCGTTCAGTCTGGCCAAGCGACTTCGGGTCCACCCGATACCGCACGCGATCAAGCGGAAGAACCTCTAGTTCACTTCGTCTCGTTCGTTCTCGACGATACGCAAAAAACCTGGACGGAACTTCTGCCGCAGCAAGCAAACCGCCCATATCACCACGCCAAGCTCGTTCTTTTTCGCGATTACACACAGGGTGGATGCGGCAACGCCGAATCGGCGACCGGGCCCTTCTACTGCCCCGCCGATCAAAAGGTCTACATCGACCTCGGCTTTTACGACGAACTAAAACGTCGCTTCGGCGCGCCGGGCCAATTCGCGCAGGCCTACGTGCTCGCACACGAAATCGGCCACCACGTTCAAAATATTCTGGGTATCGAACGGCAAGCTGAACAAGGCAGCCGGCAAGGAGCGAATTCCTCCTCAGTCAGGCTGGAACTTCAGGCCGATTGCTACGCGGGAGTCTGGGCGCACTCAACTCAACAACGTGGGCTGCTGGAACAAGGTGATATTGAGTCGGCGTTGGGCGCGGCAGCGGCAGTTGGCGACGACCGCTTGCAGAAAATGTCGACGGGTCACATCTCGCCCGATTCGTTCACTCATGGAACGTCTCAAGAACGGCAGAAATGGTTCACGGCGGGTTTTAACTCGGGGAATATTTCGTCGTGCAACACTTTCGGCACGAACGATCTACAGTAACTGTCGGCTCGCCAAAAGAGACCGAACGATCATCACGAAAACATCGACGTCGTCATCTTACCGATGTAGCTGGTGTGCTCCGGAGAATAGCGGAACACGGAGCTGAGGTACGACGCGAGAAGCATCTTGGTAGCGACCAATGTCATAAGTTCCTCGTGCAGATTGACAGCACTCGCAACCGCGCAAATGGTTGCGAACCATCGCGTAGGACTTAGCAAACTTAGCTTGCAGTCGCATGAGCTCATTGTCGATCTTCTTTCCCCGTAGTCCCAGCTTGGAGA
>JAFAZL010000530.1 GCA_019239815.1 Acidobacteriota bacterium | reverse complement strand
AGTACTAGCTGTTACCCCATTTGGCTTGCAGCCATTCGCTACGTTTAAAATTAAGTTTATTATTTTCAACGCTATACATGAATACTACTCGAAGAGTCGCTAGAGCAAGGCTTAGGGGGATTAGGACCGTTGGAGAGGGGTCATGCGGCCCTCGCGCATGGTGAACTGCTCGCCGCCCCAACTGATTTTGTTGGAGGCGAAGCTGGCCAGCCAGACGACGAAGTGAATGGCATCCCGAAACGGAACTAGCCACATCTTCTGGCGCACTATCTCGTCGCCGACAACTTTAACTCCGACGAACCAGGCGGTTAGCAGGCGTAAGACGCCGTACGCTACAAGGTAGACGGTCGCGATGGATCTGGTCGGCGCCACCAAGGCTGCGGCGATGGCCCAAGGAAGGCCGTGGGTGAAGATCAAGCCGAGGAATGAGAAAGGGCGAGACAGGCGTACGGTGCGCAGCCAACGCACCTGATGATTCCAGAAGCCGCGGGCGGACTGGGCGGGATACATGGTCCAGACGAGTTCACGAGAGAGAACGACTTTGCCGCCAGCTTTCGCGATACGGTAGCCAAGCTCATAATCATCCGAGTGCATGTCTGCGATGGCTTCAAAGCCGCCGATTTTCGCAACCCAGGTTTTTGTAGTGGCAATCGACGCGCCGAGCGCGAACGTCATTCCTTCCATCCATTCGGCGACGAGGACGCCGCCGAAGAAATCGCTGGCCGCGCCGATTGCTTCCAGTTCCGCGCCGAGACTATTTTGCGCGATGCCGCGATAGAACGAAGTGACGGCGCCGATTTTCGGATCAGCGAACGGAGCCACGACTTCGCGGAGATAATTCGGCAAAACGCGGACATCGCCATCAGTAAGAACGATGATTTCGTGACGCGCGGCGCGGTTGAGTTCAATGAGATTGTTTACTTTTTTGTTTGCGCCGACCTGAGGTGCACCCGAGATTAAACGAATGTTGCGCTCCGGAAATCGCCCTGCAATTTCGCGGATCAGCGGAACTGCAGGATCGGAATCATCGTTCACAGCGAACAGAATTTCGTAATCAGGGTAGTTCTGCCGGCAAAAGCTCTCGTAGTTTTCTTTCGAAGCGAAATCGACGCCGTGCACGGGCTTGAGCAGGCTGATCGGTGGGGTGAAATCTTTCCGTGCTGTGTCCGGTTTCGGCGAGCTCCGCGGATTTCGGCCGAGAAAACGCAGCGCAGCGATCGTAGCGACGATATAGTAGGCGAGCGGAGCCAAAGCGATCAAGAGAATCGCGTCTCGCCAAACGGAATGCATCGATTCAACTGCGTTCCATGCAGACGGCATCACACTCCAGGTAGTCCTGCAGATCGGCGCAGTGCCAGACAGCTTTGGTTGTTTTGCGCCGGTTTTGATTTTACTTCGGGAATTGGCCTTGTGGCTGGCTACCGCTCAGTGTCATTCGCCCATCGGTCGTCAGCTCGTACTGCACGTTACGCCAGACCGCGCGGTAGCGTCCGAGATAGCTGGCAACCCACGCGAAGAAGCCGAGCAAATCGCGAAGCGGGTAACGCCACAGCGAGCGCGAATCAGGATCACGGGTAATGCCCCAGCCGATCACCCAACTCTCGATGATGCGATTTGCAGACGCGGCCAAAAGTAGTCCGAGTCCGAACCAGATGTGGCCCAGCATCGTTGCGGCTAGAAAGCCGAGAATGCCGTATGGCATTGCATAGATGAGGCCGGAAAAAAGATGGCCCCACGGGCGCGACGCTCGCGTCGATCTCGCCCAGCGGACTTCGTGCTGCCAGACTCGAAGAAATGAAAGAGGCGAAATGACATGGTCGATGATGTGGCGCGAGAGAACGATGTTGTAGCCATTTTTTTCGATTAGGTTGCCTAGCATGAAATCATTCGCAAAGTAGTCGCTGACCGCGGAAAAGCCGCCGATTTTGTCCAGCGCGTCACGGCGAACCACGATCGTCGGCCCGAGGCCAAATTTCATTCCTTCGAGCAAATTGGCTGTGACGACACCCGCCGTCATTTCGACAGACATGCCGAGGGCGTGAATACCCGACCAGAAACCACCGGCATTTTTCCCGCGATAGACACAGGTAAGCATGCCGTTATTCGATTCGAGCACTGGTGGCACAACCTCGCGAAGGTACGAAGGCTGAACGAAAACATCGCTGTCGCTGGTGACCAAAATCTTGCTTTCCGCGTGTTCGGCCATCCGAAAAAAAGCCCAGGCCGGTGGGTTCGGCCACGGTGGACGTCCAGTGATGACGATCTTCGTAGGAATGTGCGGATAGCGTGAACAAACTTCACGGACGACGGCCAGAGCGGCGTTCTCTTCCAGGTCCGCAGCGAAGACGATTTCGTAATTCGGATAATCGAGCCGGAAAAAGCTTTCGATGTTTTCGCGCAGGCGCGATTCCATGCCATGGACGGGTTTGAGTAGAGAGACCGGAGGGAGCGATCCGTTCGCAATGGATTGAGCCTGACGACTCTGCGCTCTTGCATCGCGACGGAATTTCGCGGCACCCGCGATGGATAGCGCAAGGAAGGCCCACGAAGAGAGTGTGCCCACGACTGCTATCGCCAAAATGATGTAGAGAATCAGCACGCTGCTCAGGCCCCACTACGCCCAGGCGGACACAGTACATCGGCCGCGATGAGATAGGCGTTCATCATTTCGGGAATACGAGCCCGGTATTGGCTTTCTGAAATGATAAAGGAAACCAGCCTGTAGTCGAGAGTTGAAAGTCGAAGCGCTCGAGACATCGAAGAACTGACAGAGCCGAGTTCCGTTTCGGGAAGAACAGGGGTATACCCCCGTCGTTTTCTTAACAGTGCGTAAGATGCTGATTTCAGGCGATTTTTGTCTCCCATTTTTCACAACTGAAAAAGAGTGCGCAAGCTGCATGGAAACAGTAGCTTACACGACCGCGAGTTTCGCAAAGATTTCGCTTTTGCAGGATTGGGAATGCCAGGACGGAATTCCAAACAAGAATAGTATACCACATTATTATCTTATGTCGAGAGCATCGTCGAGGAGCAGCCTTAAGTGTAAGGCGCTCGAATCGGTCGGTCACCGCTTTCGATTGGTTCATCGCCCCGCGGGAGAAGCGGATGGGGCGACGGGGTGGTTGGTGAATACTGTTTTGCCGCCGGAGTGGGCGAGTTCGAATGTGGGGCCGAGGTTTTTGAGCATGGCGAGTTTTTTGTCATCGCCGGTGACGAAGTAGAGGCGCTCGTGGCCCGCCCAGCGGGCGGCGAGATCGGCATCGTCGAGGAAGATGGGCGGCGCGTCGGGAAAGAGCGAGCCGAACCAGAGGCCGTTGATGCGGCCGTTGTAAATCAAGAGTTGGCGGCCGGTGTAGAAGCAGATTGAGGACGTGTTCGAAAATTCGCCGTCGGAGATGATCTGGTCGGCGGGCTGGAGTTGGCGATTGATGGCCACGGCGAGCGGCTTGGAGCCGAGGACGGGAGCGAAGACGCCGAGCGCGACGTGTGCGCATTCGATGAAGAGGCACATCGAAAGGGCCAGGACTACGTTGGCGGCTGTTGTGGAGCCGCGGCGGCGCAGGAGCCAGTTCAAGCCGCTACCAATCCCGAAAGAGACCGCGGTGCCGATGAGCGGCCAGCGGAAGAGGCTCATGGCGGCGCCGGTGAGGTCAAGGAAATGACCGAGCGAGAGGACGTAAGCGTCGGGATTTTTGTTGAGGAGATCGGCCAGCTCCATGTTGGGATCGGGAGCGTGAGAGATGATCGCGAGCGTGAGCGTGATCGCGGAGATGATGAGGCCGACCACGAGATAGACAGTCGAAGAGATACGACCGGAGCGGGCGATGTCGCTGCCATAGGCGGATTCGGATTCGCGCGCGAGCCAACTGCCGAGAAGCAGGGCGATGCCGGGCAAAGCGGGGGCGAGGTAATACTCCTGGCGCGTGGAGAAGCTGAAGAAGAGAAGAATCACGATCGCCCAGACAAAGAAGAGAAGGAGGGCGGATTCGTGTGAGGTGCGCATGTCGGCGGTGCGCAGCAGACGGAGGCGCACCTGACGAACCGCCTGGGGCACGAACGAACTCCAGGGCATCAGCCAAACGAGGATCATTCCCCAAAACAGAAAGAGCGGGAAAGTGCCGTAGTCGGCGGGATAGCGCTTGCCGATGTAGCGGAGGAAGTGTTCGTTGACGAAATAGAACCAGAGGAAGCCTTTGGCCTGGCCCGCGGGAGGATTGCGGAGCGCAGCGAGGATGTGCCACGGGGCAGCGACGACCAACAGAACGATCGTGCTGGAGATGAGGCGCATTTTCAGCAAATGGCGGAGGTCGCCGACAAGGAGGAGGAAGACGAAAATAATCGCGGCGGGGAAAACGATGCCGATCAAGCCTTTCGTCAGGACGTTGAGGGCGACGGTGACGGCAAGTGCCCAGCACGAAAACACCGATGGCTTGCTGGATTGCCAGCCGTCGAGGAAAAAGTAGAGGCCGAGACCGATCCATAAGCCGACTAGAAGATCGGGAATGAGAATGCGCGTGAAGAGGTATGGGCCGAACGATGTGACGCAGACGACTGCGGACCAGAATCCGGCGGAGGGAGTGAGGAAACGGCGGCCCATTTGAAAGAGGAGGAACGCGAGGGCGAGAACTCCGAGGCCCTGCGCGAGGCGCGCGGTCCACTCGGTGACGCCGAAGAGAGAAAAGCTGACGGCCATCGCCCAGTATGGGAGAGGCGCTTTTTCTAGGTAGCGGATGCCGTTTTCGTGGAGTGTCACCCAGTCGTGGAGGGTGAGCATCTCGCGGCCGGCTTCGGCGTGAGCGCCGTCGGCG
>JAFAZL010000486.1 GCA_019239815.1 Acidobacteriota bacterium | reverse complement strand
ACTCCCAACTATTTTTCGCTGATGGGAGCCAAGCCCAGCATGGGCCGCATTTTCCTTGCGGAAGAAATGCAGGACAAAGCCATCTCCGTCGTGATCAGCGACACCTTCTGGCGCACAAAATTCAACGCTGATCCGCAAATTCTCGGCAAGACTTTTTTGACCGAAGGAACGGTCGCGACCATAGTTGGTGTGATGCCGCCGGGTTTTGGCGCACTCGGAGGAGAGAGACTCGACCTCTGGCAGCCGATCAATCCGCAGAGCGCTCGCTATTCCGATCGTCTTGATCACTGGCTGAAGCCGGTGGCTCGCCTCAATGAAGGAGTGTCGATCCAACAAGCGCAGACAGAAATGAATGTGATCGCGCAGGGTCTTGCCGCCGCATATCCGAAAACCAACACTGGCGTCGGAGAGAAATTGCAGCATCTACATGAAGTGCTGAGTTTCGGGGCCGACTATCTCTATCCTTTGTTCGGCGCGGTCTCTTGCATTCTGCTGATCGCCTGCCTCAACGTTGCCAACTTGCTCCAGTCGCGCACCGAAAGCCGGCATCGCGAATACGCGCTTCGACTAGCCCTCGGCGCGAAACGCGGACGCCTGATGCAGCAGGTTCTCGTCGAAAGTGGGCTGCTTGCTTCGCTGGGTTGCATCGCCGGAGTCGCCATCACGTTCGCCGGCATTTCCCTGTTCCGCGCGATGTCCGAAGATCTCATTCTTATCGACCGGGTACGTGTCGATTGGCGCGTCCTCACATTCGCGGTTGCTGCTTCGGCGCTCACTGCCCTGATTTTTGGATTGGTCCCGGCGTGGCAGGCAGCACGCACCGATCCAAACATCGCTCTGCGCGAAGGCGAGCGGGGCAACGTCGGAAAATCCCGCGCACTCGTGCGTCAAGGTCTCGCCGTCGCCGAAATCGCGCTCGCGATGGTCCTTCTCGTCGGCGCCGGGCTCATTATCAACACCGTATCGCGCCTCAGCAACGTCGACCCCGGCTTCGATCCGCACAACATCTTGATCGCCGACGTCAACCTGCCTGAAGGTGATAAATACGTCGAACGCCTTCCCGGCAGCAGCATGGAGAAGTGGACGCCCGCCGTCACCGCTTTCCAACGCAATCTCTTGCAAAAACTCGCTACGATCCCGGGAGTCGAAGCCGTCTCCAGTGCCTCCATCATGCCAACGGGCATCTCACGCGACTTTACCTTTTCCGTTGTGGGCCGTCCTCCGGCTTCGGACCGCGACCGGCCCGACGCCGGATTCACCGAAGTCACTCCCGGCTATTTTGAGTTGTTTCGCATTCCGTTGCGAAGCGGCCGGTATTTGAACGAGCGCGACACCGCGAGTTCGCCTTGGGTGGTGGTCATCAACGAAACGGTCGCGCGCAAATCGTTCCCCAACGAAGATCCGCTTGGAAAACTGATTCGCTTCCGCTTCGATCCTTATCCGGTCGAAGAAGACCGCCCCCGTCAGATCGTCGGTGTCGTGGCCGACGTCAAGAATTTTGGTCCCAGCAATCCCACTTTTCCCGAAATATTCGTCTCCACTCGGCAGCAACAACCGGCCTTGCCGGGCGGCACAGTGCTTGTCCACACGGGCCAGACTGTTTTCTTGAAGCTCAAGAACGGAAGCTCGACTCTCGAATCCCAAGCGCTCGCAGGCCTCCGTCAAAGCGTCGCCGAAGTCGACCCCAACATCCCGGTCCTCTACGCGATGACTATGGATCGCTCAGTCGCCCTTTCCTTTGGCGACTTCCGCGAAGACCGCAACTTGTTTGCTCTCTTTGCCGGTATCACATTGTTCCTCGCCGTGATCGGAATCTATGGCGTGATGTCGTATTTCGTGAACGCGCGCACCCACGAAATCGGCATTCGCGTCGCGCTCGGCGCGCTCCCTCGCGACGTCCTCGAACTGATCGGCGCACTCGGGCTCAAACTCAGCATCATCGGCGTAGTCCTGGGCGCAGGACTCGCTCTGGTGCTCTCTCGATTCATCAGCGCCACCCTGTACGGCGTGAAACCGAGCGACCCACTGACCTACGTGATCGTCGCAATTGCCTTGACTGCCGTAGCGCTGTTGGCTTGCTTCATCCCCGCCCGCCGCGCGGTGAAGGTTGACCCCATGGTCGCCCTCCGCCACGAATAGGAAATTCACTATGCAGTCATGCGCACCGACGCAGAAAGGAGACAGAAAAACAAAAGCCCGATCTACTTAATAGACCGGGCTAAATTGCAAAAATAAATTTTGGAGAGCGCTTAGCTCTTGGTTTCTTCGGCGACTTCTTCTTTCTTCGCGCGCTCTTTCTTTTCTTTCTTCTTCAGCTCGTAGTTGACGAGTTCCAGGATGGCGACCTGGGCGCCGTCGCCGACGCGGATGCCGGCGGCGATGATGCGCGTGTAGCCTCCGGCGCGATCCGCAAACTTTGGAGCGATGTCGGAAAAGAGCCGCTGCGTCACGTGCGGCGTCGTGAGATATGCGGCAGCCTGGCGGCGCGATGCGAGCGTGTCGCGCTTGCCGAGCGTGATGATTTTCTCCGCGATCGGACGAGCGGCTTTTGCGCGCGTCAGCGTCGTGGTGATGCG
>JAFAZL010000481.1 GCA_019239815.1 Acidobacteriota bacterium | reverse complement strand
GTGCCAAACAACAAGGTGGATAAGGATCGCACCTCGACCGGCAGAAGAGTCATCCGAGAACACTAAGACGTAGAACGTGTACCCAAAATCTGTACCCATTTCTGTACCCAAGTGGCTCGTTTGTCGCCTATTTCCCCCATTTTTCGTCCCGCTAAGTCGTTGATTCCTAATGCGCCCATGGAAAAAGGGAGGGCTCGCGAAGCCCTCCCTCATCTGCTCTCAAGGTGCGCACGATAGCCGTGCGTTGGTCGATCGAAATCGCTTACTGCGCCGGCGCCGAAGCGCTCGCCGAGGCCGTACCCGCCGACTTCGGAACGCTGAGGTAGCCCGACGCCGTCGTCTTGCTGACTTTATTGACCACGAGTTCCAAAGCTGCCTTGCTGCCGCCGGTATAGAAGAAGATCGGCTCGTTGACCGAGCGGTTCTTCTTCTCGAAGCTCTTGTCGTCGGCAAGCACGTTGATCGTGTACTGGTTCTTCTTCTGGTTCGTGTCCTTCAGTTCAACCATGATCGAACCGACGCGCTCCGCACCGTTCTTGCGCGTTACCGTGAATTCGTAATAGTCGCGCTGGCCCATGCGGCGCAGCTGGTCGATTTCGTCGTGGTTGCGCGCGATCAGGGTGCCCATTTCGCTGCGCGCCATCTGGATGCTGTTCTTGGTCGCGTCGAGATCGGTCTTCACGCCGCTGACGTCGCCGTTTAGCTTGTTGACATCATCAAGGTTCGCCTTGGTCGCGAGCTGCGTGTTCATCGAAGATTCGAGCCCGGTCAGTTTCTTATCAACTTCGACGTTCGTCGTCTTGTTCGCTTTGCGCGCTGAGACGAGCTGCGTCTGCGTCAGGTTCAGCTTGTCCGTCACCACTTTCAGGTCGCTCTGAAGCTGCGCGTTGATTTCGTCTTCTTTCGCTAGCTTCTGCTGCAGCGCGTCGGTCTGCTGTCTCACCGATGCTTCGGTCGCTTCTTGAATTCCGTTGGTTCGGTTGATGGCGGTGTAGCCGAGCCCGATACCGGCAAGAGATACGCCTCCCAGGATCGCAACCGCCAGACCCACCCAGCGTGGTGTCTCAGCGGCCGTGTGATGAATGGGTTCCTGAAAATCGCTCATGGACTTCGTCTCCTTTGGCGGCCTCCCGCCATGCGACGTCTCGAAGGTGCACCTGCTACACCAAATACCCTATGTGCTGTGGAAATGCGCTAATTCCATTGCTGTAAGAGGCTTGGGAGGCTCGAGCAGTGCGGTACCATGTCCCAATAAACGTACTAGTACCAGTAAAGTTTACGCTTCTCATCTTCGGCAGAGCAATTTTGCTGGAGTACGATTTTGGACACGCAGAATCCTGCCCTTTGTAGGTGCCCAAAAACAAAAGAGGCTGTGCATTTGCTGTGCACAGCCTCAAACAATTCATTTAGTGGAAGTTAAGTCGTGCCCTTCTCAGGCTGCCGTGCGCGCCGTTTCGCCTTCGGTGGATCGGGCGGGCCCGAAGTAACGATCCAGGGTCGTATTGGCGGCGTCGAAAACGAGATGGCAATCGTGGCATTCGGCAAGATGACGCTCGATCTCGCTCTCGACCGAAGGGGACAGCTTTCGCTCTAAGTACCAGCAAATCAGGTGGATTGTGTCCTTACAGCTCATTGTTCCCCGTATCTGGACATCGCCCCGGTCAATTCCACGAGCGCTATCATTGGTGCACTTGCCCTACCAAAGAGCTGTCCGAGAGTACAGTCCCCTGTAACAGCAATGTAATCAGTGGATTGCTGGAATTTAATCCGAGTTTTGGCCGAAATCATCCCCGCCCGACACGGGAATCTTTACACTCAGCCCAACCACGCCCATGTCGTGTTCGGCTTACCTGACAAGTTGGGAGGGCACGACTTCAGTCACGCCGGTTAGCGACGGCGGAGAAGCGGCTTTAGGCGCTGGGGCATTGCTCAGTATTACCGGCTCGGAACAATTGTCATCCGGCGCAAAGCTTCGATCCGGTCCTCCAGCGGAGGATGGGTGCTGAAGAGGGACGAAAGGCCGCCGGTGCCGAAGAGCGGCTTCACGATGCACAGCGCTGCTGTGGCGGGAGCCATCGATGTTGTTGGAATTTGCTGGTTGTAGGCGCCGAGCTTTTGCAACGCGCTGATCAAGCCGTAAGGTTGGCCGACCATGCGCGCGCCGGTTTCGTCGGCCGAATACTCGCGCGTTCGCGAAAGAAAAAGTTGCAACAGCATCGCCGCGAAAGGAGCCAGGAGCATCATCGCGATTGCGGCGAATGCACCTCCGCCTTCCTCGCGATCGTCGTCGCGTCCGCCGTAGCCGCCGAAGATCATTCCCCAGCGCGCCATGCTGGCCATGTAGGTAATTGCTCCGGCAAGCGTCGCCGCGATTGACGTCGTCAGGATGTCGTAATTGCGAACATGCGAAAGCTCGTGCGCGATCACGCCTTCGAGCTCATCGTCGGTCATCAGATTGAGCAGACCTTCGGTCACCGCGACCGACGCGTGACGCGGATTTCGCCCTGTCGCAAACGCGTTCGGCGCCTCTTCCGGAATGACGTACAGCTTCGGCACCGGCAAATTCGCCTTCGCCGCGAGCCTTTCCATCACTTCATATAAGCGTGGAAGCT
>JAFAZL010000326.1 GCA_019239815.1 Acidobacteriota bacterium | reverse complement strand
CCTCGGGTTGCCATCCCGCTAACCCACCGCCTGATGGTCCCCAAAATGACCATTTTTGTCACCCCCTTACGACCAAAACAGGCAGGGCACCCGAATTCCACCAGTTTTAGCTCTTTCGGAGCCGAAGCGGGCTTGAGCTCTGATGGAGCAATTCAAGACCACGAATGAAGGCGCCCTCGTTAAATGGCGTGGCAAAAATGCCCGACGAACCGGGACGCCCTTTGGTGAGATGAACTTACAGATTGTGCTTTTTCGCGTAGTGTCGGAACGACCTGTAGCTGATCTTTAGTAAGTCCGCCGCCTGCGTTCTCACACCGTGCGATCGCTCCAGCGCTGCCTGCAGGTATTTCCGCTCGGTTTCCGCGATTTCCTTCTCGAAGTCCACGCCTTCGAGGGGAAACACCGCTCCAGCCTCATGCCCCGGCGCCGTTGAGCTCCCCGAGTACCCCGCGATCCGATCCGGGAGCACTCGCAGAGTCACCTCGCCGGTGGTCTCCAGCGCGACGGCACGCTCCATCGTGTTTTCCAGTTCGCGCACGTTGCCCGGCCAGTCATACGACTCCAGCCGGCTCATCGCCTCCGGCGATATGCTCGTCACCGGCTTCTCCATCGATTTGCGGAAGGTCTCCAGAAAGTGCCGCGCCAGGAGAGGTATGTCCTCCCGCCGTTCCCGCAGCGCCGGCAACTGAATCGGGATCACGCTCAACCGATAATACAAGTCTTCCCGAAACCTTCCCTCCGCGATCTCCTGTTCGAAATTTTTGTTCGTCGCCGCGATGATGCGCACATCGACATCGCTCTCTTCGGTACTTCCGATCGGCCGAACCTTTCCTTCTTGCAGCACACGATAGAGCCTTACCTGCATCGTTAGGCTCATATTTCCGATTTCGTCCATGAATAGCGTTCCCCCGTGAGCCGCCTGAAACAATCCCTGTCGGTTTTCATTCGCGCCGGTGAACGAACCCTTCATGTATCCGAACAATTCCGACTCAAGCAGCGTCTCCGGAAACGCGCCGCAGTTGATGGTGATAAAGGGTGCTTGCGCCCGCGCGCTGTTCTCGTGAATCGCGCGAGCTACAAGTTCCTTACCGGTTCCGCTTTCGCCGGTGATCAGAACGCGGCTCGACTGCGGCGCAATCGTCTGGATCAGATCAAAAATCGCCCGCATGTTCGGGCTCTGCCCGATGATGTTGTCGAGTCCTGTCAGCCGCCGTATCTCGCGCCGCAGGTAGCCCGCTTCTTTCTTCCACTTCAAGCTTTCGGCAACTTCCCGCACTGCCCGGCGGAGCTGCTCCACTAACTCATGGTCCTTAATCACAAAACGGTCGGCGCCAGAATTGATTGCAGCAATCGCGGTCTCGACCGTCGGCACACCGGTGATCAGCAGGAAGAAACAATCCGGCGCAATCTCTTTCGTGAGCTTTAACAGATCGACGCCGGTCTGCCCAGGCATCTTGAAATCCGAGATAACGATGTCGAAAATTTGCGATTCCAGCTTTCGCTTCGCGGCCTCGACGCTGTGCGCCACTTCGACGCGATACCCTTCCTTTCGGAAAGTGATCTCCAGCAGCTCGCAGATCGACTTCTCGTCGTCCACGACGAGAATCCGCGCCGCCTCTCTCTGTTGATCCTTGACTGCCGTCTTCGTACCTTGCATAAGCGCCCTCGATACCCTCAGTCCGTCTCTGGGCCCGAAATCCGCAGTCGCTCGCACATCTTCTTGTCTCACTCCGGACCGTGAACTCTCGACTCTCCACCCTTCGTCTTTACTTCAACTACCTCATTGCTTCTTCGCTTCCCTCACGCTATGCGTGGCAACTCAACGATAAATTCCGCACCTCGATCCTTCTGGGACACGACGCTGATCCGTCCGCTATGCGCCTGCACGATCTGATACACGATCGACAATCCCAACCCAGTCCCTCCCGGAAATCCCGACTGCAACGGCTCGAAAATCTTCGCCCGTTGCTTGGCGTCCAACCCGATCCCCGTGTCCCGAAACGCGATCCGCACCCAGAAAGGGCGCTCCTCCAACCCGACGGTTAGCGTGCCTCCGTCCGGCATCGCTCGCAGCGCGTTGTCGCACAGATTCCAAAACACCTGTTTGATCTTGCTCGAGTCCACGCGCGCGCGCAGTTCATGCCCGTTGTACGCTCGCGAAATCTGGCATTTCGACCCGATTTCCGGCTTCTTTTCGATCAGAGTGAGCGTCTCATTCAGCAGCGCGGCCACATCCGCTTCGGCGAACTCGTACGTCTTCTCGCGGGAATAATTCAAAAAGTCCGTAATGATGTGGTTCAACCGCTCCGACTCTCGGCTCACAATGCTCACCAGTTGAAGCTGGTCTTCTTCGAGCGGCGCGAGGCGCGCCAATTCCTTTACTGCTCCGGCCATCGCCGTAAGCGGCTGCCGGATTTCATGCGCAATCGCTGCAGACAAGCGCCCCAGCGCCGCCATCCGTTCTTTCGTCGCAACTTCGTTTTCCAGTCGCCGGAAATCCGTCAAATCCTGAAAATTAAAAACGTACCCGCTGCGATGCTCGTCGCGCGAACGCAAGGGCGAGATACTGATACCCAGAAATCGCTGCTGCCCATCTGGCATCCGGAACTCTACTTCGCGCCTCAACGACAACCGGTCGTTTACGTCGGGCAGGCCCGGCAACCAGAACGACTCATTCAACTCCGTGAGTTTTCTCCCCCGAATCTCGGCAAACCGGTACCCCAGGATTTCTTCTCCGGTGCGATTCAGTAACACGATACGCCCTTCCATATCGGTGGTGATTAGCCCGCCACGCATGGAATGGATAATGTCTTCGGTGAAGTCTTGCAGGTCGAGCAGCTCTTCTCGCTTCGCCTCGAGTTCAACCGCCTTTCGGCGCAACGATTGCGCTAGCAAACTCGCCAAATAGGCGATCGCGAAGAACCCGAAAGCGTTACTGAGAAACCAAAACTGAAGCTCTTCGTGGGTATAAGCAGTCGCGTAGTATTGTGGGATCTTTCCGGCGTAGCTGAGCAACGTGAGCCCGCCGACTAAAACCGCGCACCCGCCCGCTACTACGAATGCTACCGCGCGCGAAAACAAAATGCTCCCGACAATGATCACCAGCAGATACAGCGAAACAAAATAGCTGTCGTGCAGGCCTGTCTCGTAAACCAGTACCGACACCATCGCCATGTCGCCGACGACCTGGATCCCGCCAAGCCATCG
>JAFAZL010000212.1 GCA_019239815.1 Acidobacteriota bacterium | reverse complement strand
GGCCGTTCCGGAACCTTCTTTCAGTTCATTCAACTTATCGGTGGGAACTTTTGCAAAAGTCTCGGTCAGCCCGCTGAGCCAACGGACTTCGACGGAATCGATTTTGGTCGCTGCGCCCAAGCCGAAATGAACTCGCATGTCATTGTTGGAGATGAAGCTGGAGCCGCTGCGGACTTCATCGACCAGTACGCGACCGCCAACTTTGACTTTGATTCGCGCTCCGATCGCGTCGCGAGTTGATCTTGGGATTTGCGACGGTTGCGTCGGTGTTTTCGTAGCACCAGGTTTCGCATTCGACGATGGAAAAGCTCCTGTCAGATGAAACGCCACCCAGTGATTTGAGGTGCGAACTTCGTTGACGAGCAAGCTCGGCGGCGCGTTCATATTGCTCACGACGGCGGAGAGTTTTCCGTCGTTCCACAGATCGCCGATCGCCAAGCCGCGCGATGAACTCACATTCGTGATGCCCGGTCCGGCGCTCGCTGAAATGTCGGTAAACGTTCCGTTGCCGTTGTTGTGATAGAGAATCCGTGGCTCCTGAAAATTGCTGCCGAGATGCTGGCTGTCCACCTCG
Organism: Acidobacteriota bacterium; assembly: GCA_019239815.1. The sequence goes on along the minus strand of JAFAZL010000212.1, from coordinate 3,092 downwards.
GGGTAGACGTGGCCATTCACGAGCATCAGGTCGGGCCAACCGTCGTTGTCGAAATCGAAAAACATCGTGCCCCAGCCGAGATATTGGGTGTGCAGGCCGAGGCCGGCGGCGTATGTCACGTCGTCGAAAGTGCCGTCGCCGTTGTTGCGATAGAGCGTAGCGGTGTCGTCCGAAAAATTTGTTTTGAAAATGTCGAGACGGCCGTCGCCGTTGTAGTCGCCGGCGGTTGAGCCCATGCCCGCCTGTGCGTGGCCGTCTTCGTTATAGGCGGCACCCGCTGTGATCGCAACGTCTTTGAATGTGCCGTCGTGATTGTTGTGATAGAGGATGCTGGCCGTCGAATCGCACGCGACGTAGATGTCGGGCCAGCCGTCGTCGTCGTAATCTAGCGTCGTGACGCTGAAGGAGTACGCGCCGCTGGTTTTGTCGATCTGCGCTTTTTTCGTCACGTCTTCAAACGTACCATCGCCGCGATTGTGATAAAGGATGTTGCTGGCGGTCGGCAAACCTTGCGGACCACACATGACGGGAACGCCTTTCCACAAACAATTCGCGCGTTCGCCGGGCGCCGGCGTTGTCGCGAGATCGAAATCCACGTAGTTCGCGACCATCAGATCGAGGTGGCCGTCGCGGTCGTAATCGACGAACGCACAGCCCGTGCCCCACGCCTTGCCCGTGCCGGCGACGCCCGCTTTTTCACTGACGTCGGTGAATGTGCCATCGCCGTTGTTGTGATACAGAACGTTTTTGCCGTAATAGGTGACATAGAGGTCGGGCCAGCCGTCGTTGTCGTAATCGCCGACGCACACGCCTTGTCCCCAGCCGGTGTGCACGAGGCCGGCTTCTTTCGTGATGTCGGTGAACGTGCCGTCGTGATTGTTGTGGTAGAGATGATTCGACGCGGCTTCGCCTCCGGGATTCTCGCCCTCAAGTTTCGTGCCGTTCACGATGAAGATGTCGGGCCAGCCGTCATTGTCAGCGTCGAAAATTGCGACGCCGGTACCGGTCGTTTCGATGATGTATTTTTTAGTGGTGACGCCGCCGAACGTGTTCATCGCCGTGAGCCCGGCCTTTTTCGCGATGTCGGTGAAGTAGGCGATCGACTTCGCCGGTTGCTTCTGCGCTTGACCCTGATTCTGTTGCGGCTCGGCCCTGAGTGCCCCGCAAGTTGCGCACACCAACACGAAAAAGGCGCGGGACCAGCGCGGAACGCCGCGCCTTCGACGAGAGTCGGCAAATCGCATGTCGTGTTTCGATGGTAGGTGCGTGGCCTTAGTGGGTCAAGGTAGCGGTGCGAACGCGCCACAGGCGCGGCGCTGCGGAATCCGTCTTGCGTGTTACGATTTTTACGTGAATCACCAATCCATTTTCGAGGCGCACAAGCTCTTAACCCTCGGGCTCGTGCTGATCGCCTCGCTCGCAATACCGCCTCGCGCGCCTTCACAAGATGCCATGTCGCAGGCTGACGCGATCTATCAGCAGGGGATTGCGGCGCTGCAGCAGCGGGACCTCGCGACAGCGAAGGCCGATTTTGAAAAGGTCATCTCGATTCAGCCTCGCAGCGCGGAAGCTCACAATTCGCTGGGTTGGGTTTTGCTGGCTCAAAAACAGATCGATCTTGCGATGAAACAATTCGGCGCCGCGCTCGATCTTCGCCCCGATTTTTTTCAGGCGCACATCAACATGGCGAACGCCTACATGATGAAGGGCGATCCCAAGCAAGCTTCGCGATCGGCGCGAGAAGCGATTCGCTTTGCGCCGACGGAGTCGGAAGCGTACCGCACTCTGGCACGCGCTCTCGACGCCTCGGGTGATACGAGCGGAGCGATCAAGCAGATGCGCAAAGGACTGGATCTCGATCCCGGGCGCGTCGACCTTCACGACGAGATGGGCACGCTGATCGTGCGCCAGGTTTCGCAGCAAGCGAGTGCCACTTCGGCGGCGAAGTCCGCTCCAGTGATGGAAGAAAAAATCGGCGGCGTCACGGGGGCCAAATCCTCGACCGACTCGGCCCAAGTTTCCGATGCTGACGGCACCGGCAAGACAGCCGCTGCGGCTGCGCCTCCGCTCACAGCCAAGGATGCCCAGAAAGAGTACGCGGAAGCGTTGCGAATCAATTCCAACTACGCGCCGTCGCATTTGCATCTCGGCGTTTTGCAATATCAGGACAAGAATCTGGAAGACGCGATCCCGCATCTCGAAAACGCCGTGCGACTCGCACCAGTAGATGCGCAGGCCCATCTCTATCTCGGCAGAGCGTTGCGAGACAAAGGCGATCAAGATGGCGCGCTCCGCGAGTTTGCCGCGGCGATCAAGCTCGATCCGGATCTCGTCGATGCGCAGAGCGCGCTTGGTGTCGTCGAACAGCGCCGGGGCAATGTTGATGAGGCGCTCGCTGCATTTCGGCAAGTCATCAAGGCGCAGCCGGACAATCCTGATGCGCACAACAACCTTGGTTTGGCCCTCTTGCAGACCGGCGACGCCGATAACGCAATAACGGAATTTCAATCGGCGTTGAAGCTGCGACCTGGCAATCCCGGCTACCAGACGAATCTCGGCGTCGCGTACCTGCAAAAGACGGACTTCGAGGCTGCGGCCAAGCAATTCCAGACTGCGCTGAACGCCACCCCGCAGGATCCGACGCTGCACTACGACCTTGGACTCGCGCTCAAGCTGCAAGACAAATTGCCCGAAGCCACCGCCGAGTTTCGCAACGCTGAACAGCTCGATCCGCTCCAGGCCGATGTGCACTACACGCTTGGCGTAACACTCTGGCAGCAAGGCGACTTCCAGCCCGCCGCCGACGAATTGCGCAAGACCGTGCAGGTAAAGCCCGACTATGCCGAGGCCTACTACACACTCGGCACTGTGCTGAAGCAGCAAAACAAACTGCCGGAAGCTGCGGACGCGCTACGTGAAGCGATTCGCTTACAGCCGGACTTCGCGGGTGCTCACACCACGCTCGCCGCAGTTCTTCGTCAACTTGGCGACAACGATGGAGCCGCTCGCGAAGCGAAAGCCGGGATCGAAATAGGAAAAGAAAAAACGAATCAGCAAGCCGCTCTATTTGCCACAAATTCCGGCAAGCGCCT
>JAFAZL010000105.1 GCA_019239815.1 Acidobacteriota bacterium | reverse complement strand
TTGTATTCGTCGCCATACTTCGGGAATCCGAGATATTGCGTGACTGCGGTGTAGTAGAGGCCCAGCGAATGCGGGAATGCCACCGCGCCATCGATTTTCATCCGTGAGCCTGCGCCTGTACCCCACATCGTGCTTGCGAAATCGCCGAGGCCGTCTGCGGAGAGCAGCGCCGCTTGCTCAAATGGCGAAACGAAGAAAGTGCTAGCGAGATGCGCCTGGTGATGTTCGACTCGGTGAAACCGCGCTTTCAATTTTTTAGGATCGGTATCGAAGGCGCTGGCCAAAGCTTCTGGAATTCCGGTGAACTTGACGAGCACTTTTGCGCGATCGCGCGCGAACGACGGCATCTTGAGCGAATACCAAAGCTTGGTCGGAATCCGTGCGTAAGGATCGCGTGGCACAGCGACGTGATCGATGTCCGCGAGCGTAATGCCCGCGGTCTTCAGGCAATACTGAATCGCCAGCGCGGGAAACCCCGCGGCGTACTTGACGCGGTTGAAACGCTCTTCCTCGACCGCGGCAATGAGCTCGCCGTCACAAACGATCGCGGCTGAAGCGTTGCCATGGTATGCGTTGATTCCAAGGATATTCATTCGGTAAAGGCAGTGTACACTAGATTATCGTGTGAGCTTCGCCGCAAGACGCCGCAATTCTGCAGTGCGTTACGAAAGATTCAGCCGGCACCATTCGTTCAAAACGTAGATCGACCACGGCCGGGACCACGAAGTCTTCCCCGAAAGAAAATCCTGCCAGACGCTCTTCACGCCATGCGCATGAACATGCGGCGCAAGTGCCGGCGACAACTCGCCCAAACTTCGCTCGATGCGAGCACGCAGAGGCCCCCGCAACCATTCCTTCCAAGGGAGCGTGAATGTCTTCTTGCGCTGCTCCAGAACCTGCTTCGGCAGCGAATCGCCGAGCGCCTGAGCCAGCAACGCCTTTTGCACCCCGGGACGTTGGCGCGCCGCATCCGGCAACGAGCTGACAAATTCCACCAGCGGCGTATCGAGCAGCGGGACGCGCACCTCGAGCGACCGCGCCATGCTCACCGAATCCGTATCGCGCAGCAGCGTGTTCACCATGTAGCTGCGCATCTCAAGCCACGAGATCGCCGCAATCGGCTCCAATTTCCGTGCAACATCGGCCAGTCGTTCGAGCCGTCCGACCCAAGTCGGCTCCAGCGTGATGCCGTCAGCGTTCACGGTGCTCGGTCGAAATCGTGGCTCGATCAGCCGTGACAGCTCCGCCACGGGAAACAATGTCCGCGTGAAGAAATAAGGATGCGGCAGAGCATCCGGCGCGATCCAGGCATCGATCACTTTGCGTGCCCCATCCGAGCTGGCTCGATTTCCAATCATCCCGCGCAAAATCGGGGCGAGCGCCCGTCGAATTGGAGCTGGAGCGAACCACGCTGTGCGAATCAAGCGTTCTAGTCGCGGCACGTTCTCGAACGTTTTGTAGCCGGCGAACAATTCGTCTCCACCCAGACCGGATAGCGCCACTTTTAATCCCACTTCGCGCGCAGCCCACGACACAAAATAAGTATTGATTCCGTCCATCGTCGGCTGATCGAGCGCGCCGATCGCTTCGTCGAGCCTCCCGAGCATGCCGTCGCCATCGAGCGCGATCTCGCGGTGTTGTGTCCCACACGCTTTCGCCACCTCGCGCGCGAGCGGCGCTTCGTCGTACGCTGTGCCCGGAAAGGAAAGCGTGAAGCTCCAGATATTTGGCTTCAGCTTGCCAGCAATCGCGGCAATCGCTCCCGAATCCATCCCGCTTGATAGGAAAAGTCCGACCGGAACGTCGGCGACGAGATGAGCGTGTACCGCATCTTCAAGCAGCGGCCCAACGCGTGCCACCGCGCCTTCAAAAGTGCGCGGTTTGCGCGGATCGCGCGCCGCGGGCGATCGCATCAAGTCCCACCACGGCCGCGCGCGCGGCGTGCGCCGCCGCTCGGGCACGTACAACAACATCCGATGCCCTGGAGGCAGCGAGAAAACGCCTTCGACCAGCGTCACAGGTTCCGACACACTTCCGAAGAGGAGATACGATGTCAGCGCATCGGACGAAATCTCTTTCTGGGCATCAGCAGCCCCTCGAGCGAGCAACGCTCGCACTTCCGAGGCAAACACAAATCCGTCCGCCGTCTGTGTGTAATAGAGCGGCTTGATGCCCAGCGGATCGCGCGCGAGAAACAGCAATGGTGAGGTCGCATAGCGCTTCCGCAAATCGAGCAACACGA
>JAFAZL010000043.1 GCA_019239815.1 Acidobacteriota bacterium | reverse complement strand
GCTGCGCCATCTTTGACCGCGAGTGGCAAATGCTCCTCGCTCGGTCCGGTCCCGGTTAATTCCGGATGACCGAGCACAAGGCAAGTCGGCACGCCAGCATCGGCCGAGACGGCTTTGTGCCCGCCGTCGCATGTCACGATCCCGGGTCGCGGATGGCTGACGACGCGTGTCGCGACGAGCACGGCGGGCTTAAAGCCGTACGCGCTTGGTAACTGGGCGAACTCCGTCGCATCGCCGTAGACGATCGTTCCGGGCGAAATGCGATGCACGAAGCTGGCATTGCGAAACCGCGGATACGCGAGAGACGCGGGAAACGTCGGTGTGCCCGCGGTAATGACCTCAGGTACGCGCTGGCCCCCAGCTTCAACCACCGAAACAATCTTCATCAGTCTGTCGTAGCCCGCATGGGTTCCCGCAAGCCGCTCGGAATCCGAAGCGGTGCCGTAGTGACCGTCGTAGTAGTGCAGACCACGAAACGTGAGGCCTGATTTCGTGATCGTTTCGACGAGTGATTGGATGTCGGCTGCGCGGCTGTCTTCGATGCCGGTGCGATTCATGCCTGGATTGATGTCGATGAAGATTCCGACCCGGCTATTTTGCCACTGGCGAATCTGGTCTTCGTTTTCGGCGAGGACGGAGATTTTGATGTCGGGGAATTGGTGGGCGATGGCGCGGACGCGCCGCGCATTGGCGCCGACGGTGGGATAAGCGAGAAGAATGTCGGCGGCGCCGCATTCGCATGCGGTGAGGAGTTCGAGCGTCGTGGCACACTTGAAATTGCGGACGCCGCGCGCGATAAGCATTTTGAGTGTGAAGGCGAGCTTGGCGGTTTTGATGTGCGCGCGCCAGCGGTCGGCGTCGCCGTCGAGGAGGTGCAGCGTACGATCGATGTTGGACTCGATAATTTCGGGGTAGACGAGGAGCGCGGGGGTGAGGATGTCGTCGAAGTTTTCCACGACATACGCTGCGTCGAGTGGGTAGTCGGTGATCATCATTTTTTGGCTCATGGGGAGATCATACCGGGAAATTGGGGCGGGGGGTGAAGATGCGGGTGGGGCGATGGAGAATGCGGGTGGCAGTTGCTCCTGCGGTGAGTTGGGCACACGTGTGAAAGAAAGCAGATTCCTCGCTTCGCTCGGAATGACAATTTCTGAGCGTGTGGCACGCACTGGCACGCGTGCAATGGGTCATCTGTCATTTGCGTTTGACGCAGCGTGTGACTCATTGACCGAGGTTGCGAGCGATAGTAGGCTCGCTGCGCTTTATGACCTCTCTGAGACCGGATTCGCACGGCGATTCGCGGCAACATCAGTCTGGCGGACTCGTTCGCGGGCTCACGCTGGGCTCGGCGACCGCTATCGTCATCAGCGACACGATCGGTACCGGGATTTTTCTTGTTACCAGCGACATGGCGCGCGCGGTTGGGTCGATTCAACTTGTGTTCGTTTCATGGATCGTTGCGGGATTTATCGTTCTGTGCGGCGCGTTTTGCTACGCGGAGCTCGGCGCAGTGTTTCCGAAAGCTGGCGGCAGCTACGTTTATCTCAATGAAGGGCTGGGGCCGCTGTGGGGATACCTCTTTGGCTGGATGAGCGCGGTGCTCGAGCGGCCGGTGGGCATCGCGACACTTGCAGCGGGATTTTTGCGATTTGCGGCATTTCTTTTTCCTGCGATCGCAACTCCGCTTTTTACCACACACATCGGCAGCTATGAGTTTGTATTCACCGTTGCACAACCGCTCGGGGCGCTCGTGGTGATCGCTGTGACCGCGGTGAATTATCTCAGCGTGAAATTTGGCGGCGGCATCCAGGTTTTTCTTACGGTGCTGAAGACCGGCACGATTTTGCTGATCGTGCTTGGTGGGCTGTTTTACAGCCGGTACACGCCGAACGATTTTCCGACTTCGATCGTTGTTGTGCCGACCGGTTTTGCGGTGATCGGCGCTGTTTTGACGGCGATGGTGCCGGCGATGTGGGCGTACAACGGATTTAACGATCTCGGTGATTTGGGCGAGGAAATCGCGGAACCGGGGAAGAATATTCCACGCGCGATTGTGTTTGGTTTCTTGACCGTCGGAACGCTCTATTTATTGGCGAACGTTGTGTACTTTCGTGTTTTGCCGTTTGTGAGCGTTGCGAGGTCAATGCACGTGGCGTCGGATGTTGTGCAGCGGCTCGCGGGCTCACACGGCGCGGCGGCGCTTACCGTGGCGATGGCGATCTCGGCGCTCGGTGCGTTGCACGTGGTGATCCTCACGGGGGCGCGCATTCCGTTTGCGATGGCGCGCGATGGAGTGTTTTTTTCGTTCGCGGGGCGCGTGAATCCAAAATTTCACACGCCGAGCGGGTCGTTGTTGTTTCTCGGTGGTGTCGGAGCGGTGCTGGCGCTTACGGGAACGTATGAGGAGCTTTACTCGCTGTTCGTTTTTGCGGTGTGGATTTTCTTCGCGCTGAATGCGACGGCGTTGCTGCGGCTCCGTCTGAAGCAGCCGAGCCTTAATCGGCCATACCGCGCGTTTGGCTATCCCGTTACGGCAATCATCTTCCTGGTCGCCGCGATCGCGCTGACTGTGAATCTCTGGCTCGTGCGGCCGGTGCGATCCACGCTCGGATTGCTCGTCATCGCCGCCGGCATCCCGCTCTTCTATCGCTGGCGGAAGGCATCGAACGCGTGATAGATACTCGATATAATTCTTAGATTATATATATACTACGTTAAGTCATGGCAGGCTGCCTGCCGTGCCACGTTGAAGTATTGCCGTTATGCTCGTTTAGGCATAAAATGCATGAGTGAGTGGGCGAAGCTCAAACCGGTCGTTTGGATCGGAAGCTCCAAAATCGATTTCCTGGAGTTCCCTGATGAAGTGAAAGCCATCGTGGGGTACGCCCTGTACGTTGCGCAGCGGGGCGGCAAGCACGTTGATGCGAAACCACTTCACGGCTTTGGCGGCGCGGGAATATTGGAAGTCATTGCCGACCACCGCGGCGACACGTTTCGTACCATATACACCGTTCGGCTCGCTGGTCGCGTTTATGTGTTGCACGCGTTTCAGAAGAAATCGAAGTCGGGCATCAAGACACCGAAAGGGCAGATCGAACTTCTTAAGGCACGGCTCAAACGCGCCGAGCAAGAACACGCGGATTCGTTGCGAAGCAGCAGATTTAGCGGGAGTTAGTAAAAGCAATGACGAAACCTATCGAAGTGCATCTTGGGACCGACAATATTTTTGCGGACATCGGCCTCTCCAATCCAGATGAGCATCTCGCCAAGGCGGCGCTCGCATTTCGCATCGCGACCACCATTCGCACGCGCCGTCTGACACAGGCTCGCGCAGCGCGACTCCTCCAGATTGACCAGCCCAAGATCTCAAGGCTTCTGCGCGGTCAACTGTCGGGTTTCTCTACCGAACGCTTAATGCATTTTCTGACGCTGCTTGGAAGTGACGTCGAAATCGTGGTGCGTCGCCGTCCAAGCAAAAGCCGTCGCCCCGGGCGAGTTCGCGTCATCGCTGCCTGAGTCAACCGACGCACTTCAATCTATTGTTTCTTGCGGGCGGCTTCGAATTCGTCGCCGGGTTGCCAGCCTTGCAATGTGGAG
>JAFAZL010000973.1 GCA_019239815.1 Acidobacteriota bacterium | reverse complement strand
TCGACAACATTCCCGGAGCGAAGGGAATCGGCGAAAAGGGCGCGGCGGAATTGATCGTGAAATACGGCACGGTCGAGAATGCGTTGGATCACGCCGACGAAGTGCCGAACAAGCGGTATCGCGAGGCGCTGCAGCAGCAACGCGACCAAGTAATGATGTCCAAGCAGCTGGCGCGGATTGCGGTCGATGTGCCGGTGACACTCGAGCTGGAAAAGATGAAGCGGCAGGAACCTGATCCGGCGCTGCTGACGACGCTGTATCGGGAGCTGGGATTTAACTCGCTGCTGAAAGAGTTGGGAGCGGAAGCAGCGGCGCAAGCGACGGCAAACGAACAAGCGGCAGTGAAGACGGACTACGCGCAGCTCGCGAATGTCGATGAGTTCCGCGAGTATCTGGCGAAATTGCCTGCGAAAGCGCCGATTGCGGTCTGGCTGAATTTCGAGCCGGGGGAACGCGAGGCGGAGGGATTTGGTTCGCGCGTGGCGTCGATTGAGGTTTCGTCGAAGGTCGGCGAAGGCCGTTCGATCTGGATGGACGAGAAGGGCGAGGCGCTCGCGGCGCTGGTGCCAGTGCTGGACGATGTGAAACGACCAAAGATCGTGCACGATCCGAAATTGCTGCAGATTGTCGGGGGGCGCACGAAAAACATTCAGCACGCAACGCAGATTTATTCGTACCTGCTGCGGCCCACGACGGGGAATCACAATTTCACCGATGTGGTGATGCGGCAATTTAACGTGATCTTGGGCGGTGGCGCGGGCGAACGCGCGGATTACTTGCATCGCGTGGCGCCGCTGCTGCGGGAGAGCGTCGAAGCGCACGGGCTGACAGAAGCCTACGAAAAGATCGATCTGCCGCTTGCGGGTGTGCTGGCTGATCTGGAGCGCGAGGGAATTCGCGTCGACCCCAAGGCGCTCGACACGATGTCGGTGACGATGGAGAAAGAAGTTCGCCGGCTAGAGAAGGAAATTTGGGAGATGGCGGGCGTCGAGTTCAATGTGAACTCGCCGACGCAGCTAGCGGAAGTGCTGTTCGACAAGTTGAATTTGCAGGCGCCGTTCCGGCGCGGCAAAGGCCGCGTACGATCTACCGCGGCCGACGTGCTGGAAGATCTAGCGAACCAGCATCCAATGCCGGCAAAAATTATTGAGTTTCGCGAGATGTCGAAGCTCAAGAGCACGTACGTTGACTCGCTTCCGAAGCTGATTTCGCGCGACACGGGGCGGGTACACACAAGCTTATCGCAGACGAATGCGGCCACAGGCCGGCTGAGTTCGTCGGACCCGAATTTGCAGAACATTCCGATTCGGACAGAGCTTGGGCGGCAGATTCGGGCGGCGTTTGTAGCGGGGCCAGGGAATGTGCTGCTGGCGGCGGATTATTCGCAGATCGAGCTGCGCGTGATGGCGCATTTTTCGCTCGATCCTGTGCTGCTCGAGGCGTTTCGCAATGCGGAAGATATACACGCGCGCACGGCGCAGGAAGTGTTTAGCGTCGGGCCGTTGATGCAGACGGCGGAGCACCGACGCGCGGCGAAGGTCATCAATTTTGGAATTATCTATGGGCTGTCGCCGTTTGGGCTGGCGCAGAACCTCGCAATCCCTCAGAAAGAAGCGGCGCAATTCATCAGCGCTTATTTCACTCGGTATCGTGGTGTGAAGGAGTATCTGGATCGGTCGCTGGAAGAAACGCGAAAGACGGAAATGGCGAAGACGCTTTTCGGGCGCATACGTCCGATTCCGGAGATCAATTCGCCGCAGATTCAGTTGCGAAATTTTGCAGAGCGCACGGCGCTGAATTCGCCACTGCAGGGAACGGCGGCGGATTTAATAAAGATGGCGATGATCAATATTGACGAGCGGCTGAAGAAGGAAAAGTTTGAGGCAAAGATGATTTTGCAGGTGCACGACGAGTTGTTGTTTGAGGCGCCGAAGCGCGAAACGGACAAGCTGACCAAATTGGTCAAGGAAGAGATGGAAAACGTGCACAAGCTGGCTGTGCCGCTGGTTGTTGAGATTGGAGTCGGCGCAAACTGGAGAGACTTGGAGGACGTGGAAGACGCCGACTCTGCTTCAGCTTGAGCCTACGCAAGACAGCGCCTTCTAGTAGTATCAGTACGATTGTTGAGGACGTAACGTAACCAGCGCTCTATCCCACCTGAGTCGTCAGCAAGCTATATTTAGTCCAAGTTTGATAGATTGTTCAGACTCCACCAAGGTCGTTCACGATAAGCGGGAGTGTCTTCCGATGGCGCTAGGTACCGCGGTAAATCGACGCATTCGTATGACGACGGCGATTCTCTCGCTGGTCGCATTCTCGATTTTATTGGCGCTTGCGGGATGCAAGAGCGGGACGGCGGGAAAAGTGGTGACGGTAAACGTCGATCCGACGGGCGTCAACGTGGTCATCAATACGACGCAGCAATTCAACGCGACGGTGTTGGATACGTTCAACACCGCTGTGACTTGGACTGTATCGGGTGGTAGCGCGAACGGCACGATTTCGAACACCGGTCTTTACACCGCGCCGAAGACGGTGCCAACTCCGGCGCAGGTCGTAATTATCGCGACATCGCAGAAGGACACTTCGAAGACGGGCACGGCGACAGTAACGATCACGATGACGTCGCAACCATCGAATGTCACCGTGCAAGTGTCACCCTCGACAGTCAGCATCGCGAACTACAGCACGCAGCTTTTTACGGCGACGGTGGCGGGTTCGACGAACACGAATGTGACGTGGCTCGTGAATGGCCAACAAGGTGGGAGCCGCACGCTCGGATTTATCTCGTCGTCGGGATTCTATGTGGCGCCGGGGAATGTGCCGACGACTTCGGACGGCAATGGCGGGAACGTGGCGACAACGCTGACGGTTACCGCGGCATCGCAAGCGAACACGAACGCGACGGGCTCCTCGACGGTGACGATCGTCCCGGGAAATCAGAATACGCAGACCGCGCCCGTCCAACTGGGTACGTCGGGCGGGAACGGAACCGATTCCATCGTCAATCCGCAGGCGCACACGATCACGTGTTGCGGCGGGACGCTAGGTTCACTGGTGGTGCGTGGAGGCACGCAATACATTTTGAGTAATAATCATGTGCTGGCGAAGAGTGATACGGCGGCTATCGGCGATCCGATCGTGCAGCCAGGATTGATCGACGCGGGGCTGACGCCGGACTCGAAGTGCGACGCAACCCAGGCGACGACGGTCGCGAACTTGTCACAGTTCGTGAACCTGGAGGCCGAGAGCTCGGCTTCGTCGTCTAACATTGACGCCGCCATCGCGCAGGTTGTGCCGGGAGAAGTCGATCCGCAAGGCAATATTTTATTTTTAGGCGGAGCAGCCGATTCAAATGGCGTACCACTGCCCGGGGCGCCGGACGCGGGCGTGGGAATCACTCCGACACTCGGTTTGGATGTGGCCAAAAGCGGGCGGTCGACGGGGCTGACTTGCTCGACGGTGTTGTCGGTGGCGATCGACACGAGCGTGGAATACAACAAGAGCTGCGACGGAACCGGCGCGAAATTCACGGTGGAATACAACAATCAAGTAGATGTAACCGGCGGAGAATTTGCGGCGGAAGGCGATTCGGGATCGCTGATTGTTACACAGAATACGGCAGATCCTGTCGCGCTTCTATATGCGGGTTCGGATACGGATGTCGTGGGGAATCCTGTGTCGCAGGTGTTGGCTTTTTTTTCGAGCGGAGGAAGCCCAACGACATTTGTTGGCGGCGGTCCGCACGCCGTGATTGGATGCACCTTGCCAAGCGGAACGCAGGCAGCGGCAAAAGTCGCCGCGGTTGCGGTGAAGACACCTCTTCTGAAGCAGAGTGAGTT
>JAFAZL010000969.1 GCA_019239815.1 Acidobacteriota bacterium | reverse complement strand
GTTCGGTTGGGTGCCTAGACAATGCTGCACGCTGGGCGCCGTATTTGCGTTCAGTGTTACAGAATCACGCGCATCGTCGCACTGGGATGAATGAAAGGTTCGCGCAAGTCCGCAAAGAACTGCGCCGAGCCTTTTCTCACGAGCAACTGTCTCACAAGGGAGTGTCGGACAATGCCAAACTCTACTCGTGGTCGTTTTTTGTCAGGCCTGGCCGGGGCAGCGTTAACCTCGGCGGCCGGCATATCGGAAGCGGCGCAACCGTCAGGTGTCGGGATTCATAAATCGCCGTCGCATCGATTCGTCGGCGATAGTAGGGCAGCGTCCGAGATTCAAAAGCTCATCGACTACTACGTCGAACAAAACGTGTACCTCGGCAAGACGGCTGTCGCAGTCGTGGTCGGCGCCATCAGTCCCAAGCTGCCGGAGCCCACGCTTTTCTTCAGCGGTAACCCCGTTAGGGCGACACATCACCATGAAGCCCTTCCGCTCGATGGTGACACGCCGTTTGAACTAGCCTCCATAACCAAGGTCTTCAACTCGTGGGTTTTCGGAAATCGCTATAAAGGCTACGGCGGGAAGCTCGGGCACTACGCCCAGATCCCGCTTCCTAAAATGTTGAGGCACTTGCCGATCGACGACATCGCACGATACGCTTCCGGTTTCCCGTCCGATAACTCACTGCCCGTGTGGTGGACGGATGTGTTTGGAGTCGGGAGTATCACGCTGCACGAGCTGATACATAAACTCCACGGGCAAGATGATGTCCCACCGTGCAATCCTGGGCTTTACTACGCTTACTCAAACTTTGCGTGGGGACTAATGGGCTTAGCCTCAATCGGCGTACAGGGTAGAAGCGCGCGTCCCCACCTGCTCTGGGAAGAGGCCATAAGCGAGATGCGTACGTATCTCGGGCTCTCACACCGCACGGCGCCGGCCTGGAAAATGACAGCATCCGAGCTTCCTGCCGGCTATACGAAGAAGGACGGCATCCTGAGCGAGGAATACGACTACCTCTACCCTTCCTGGAAAACACTCGTCGGTTTCGGTGACTTAGTGAGCACCGGTAACGACATGTTGATCTGGCTCTCTTACAATATGGGCATTGGTGGACGCGATGTATCCTTGTTAACCGTCCAACAGCAACCCCGGTGGACCTGGCTGGAACAAGTACCGCCCCAAAAATATCCGTTGACGTGCACGTCAGTCAAATTGGCCGCACCTGTAAGGACGGCGCGAGGTTGGTTCCACTCGCCCACCATCCCGGGCGTACTGGAGAAGGAAGGCGACGTACCGGGTTTCAGTTCGTGGATGGGATTCCAGCGTTGGGTCCACAAGGGCGTGCCGTCGAAGAACGGTGTCTTTGTTCTTGTGAACAATCAACCGGGTGTCGGCCAACTCGGTGACGACATCATGAGCATTCTCTTGGCCTGAGGGCACCCCAACAGTAACTACAGCGGCAACGAAAGAAGGCGCCCCAAATCATCGGGGCGCCTTTGCTTTCAACGGGACAGGGTCAGCGCGCGAGATCGTACCGGTCGAGGTCCATCACCTTCGCCCATGCGGCGGCGAAGTCGTCAACGAACTTTTGACCCGAATCGGAGCTGGCGTAGACCTCCGCGAGCGCGCGCAACTCCGAGTTCGCGCCAAAGATGAGGTCGACGCGCGTGCCGGTCCACTCCTTTTCGCCGGTCTTGCGGTTGTAGCGCTCGTACGGTCCCTTCCCGTCGTTGCCGGCTTTCCACTCGCCGTTCATGTCGAGCAGATTGGCGAAGAAGTCGTTCGTCAGCACCCCCGGCCGCTTCGTGAACACGCCGTGCTCTGAACCGTCAGCGTTCGTGCCGAGCACGCGCATGCCGCCGACGAGCACCGTCATCTCAGGGGCGCTGAGGTTGAGGAGCTGCGCCTTGTCGACCAGCATCATCTCGGTCGGAATTCCGAGGTCGTACTTCAGGTAGTTGCGGAAGCCGTCGGCCATCGGCTCGAGGACAGAGAATGACTCAACATCCGTCTTCTCTTGCGATGCGTCGGTACGTCCGGGCGTGAACGGCACGGTAACGTCGAAGCCGGCGTCCTTCGCGGCTTTCTCCACGCCGGCGCAGCCGGCGAGCACAATGAGATCAGCGAGCGAAACCTTCTTGCCGTTCGACTGCGCACCGTTGAACCGCTGCTGAATGCCTTCCAGTGCACGCAGTACCTTCGCTAACTCGGCGGGGCGGTTGACTTCCCAATCCTTCTGGGGCGCGAGCTGGATGCGTGCCCCGTTGGCTCCGCCGCGTTTGTCGCTTCCCCGGAACGTCGAAGCGGATGCCCATGCG
>JAFAZL010000935.1 GCA_019239815.1 Acidobacteriota bacterium | reverse complement strand
TCGCTGCCGTTTTTGCCCGAAGAGTGCTTGAAGGTTTTGCGGACGATTTATACAAAGTATCAGGATCGCGCGTGGAAACGGTATGGGTATGTGGATGCGTTCAATCCGCTGACCAGCTGGTACAGCCAGGATGTAATCGGCATCGACACGGGCATCGTCATGCTCATGGCGGAAAATGCGCGAACGGGATTTGTTTGGGAACACTTCATGAAGAACGATATCGCCCAGAACGGCATGGCGCGGGCGGGCTTCCATCAGATTCCCTCGGACGCGCCGGCAGCGGCCAAACCTATTGTGCCGGTGGGGTACCCGATTTTTGTTGTGAAGTAGGCGTAAAAGTCGCGTAGGGAACGCTTACGGCTGGGCAAGTTGGGGTGCAGCGGTGCTGCGCCCGCACATGTTTTGTGGCGACTCTATTTTTCCAGTTCGATTAATGCCAAAGCTTTAGGTTGTAGGGTGAGCGACAGCGAGCCGTTTTTCAGGGGATAACTTTTCGATGCGGGCATCGCTGCGGCTTTGCGCAACGCGGCGATTTGTTCGACGGTTGGCGACTTCGGGCTACCGAGCTTTTCGAATTCAGGCAGCGGCGAGCCGTGTTCTTGATCGACTATCGTCACTTTTGCCCGCCCGGCGGTCATGCCTTTGAATTTCAGCGTCATCGATTTCGGCGAGTCAGCTTCTTCGGGCAAAGACAAATTCCATGCGGCCAAGACGAGTCCGCCGTTCTTCGTCTTCGTAACGAGAACCGAATCCGACGCAACGTCCAGGCGCGTCTCGCCGAGCTTGTGTAGCAACGCGAAGTCGTTGAACGCAGCTTTCGGAATATCCCGTTCGGCCATCAAGCCAAAGCCGCCGTAGAACGGTGTCTTCACGACGCCCTGTTCCTCAAAGACGTCCGAGAAGGACCAATAACTCATATATTCCGTGAGGCCGTCGCACTCGCGAATCGTGTTGGCAAGATAGGGACCCATATAGGCGCTGTCCGTGACCGCGGTTTCGTTGTCGTAGGCGGCATTGAACTCGCTCCAGATAAGCGGGATTTTGGGGTAAGCCGACGCGACGATCTGGTCGTGGACCTTTTTCACCGAGCGGCAGACCATGTCGTTGCGCGAGATTTTTTCGTGCGTGCCGAAGACGTCCTCCGCTTTGTCATTGCCGTAAACGTGCGTGGATACGAAATCGACGGGAATGTTTTGCTCTTTCGTGTGTGCGAGGAATTTATCGGCCCAGGCGGCTTGTGCGGTTGCGGGGCCGCCGACGCGGAGGCGCGGGCTGACCCGTTTCACGGCTTCTGCGGCTTCGTCGTAAAGGTGAAAGTAGGTTTCGTCTTTCGGATTTCCGACCCAGAAATCGATATTCGGCTCGTTCCAGACTTCGAAATACCACTTCGAGACTTCTTCGATGCCGTAGCGATCGACGAGATGTTTTGTGAAGGCTTCGATCATCGCGCCCCACTTGTCCCAGTCCTTGGGCGGCGCGACGTTTTGCTTGTACCAGAAGGCGTGCAGCGCGTTCGGGTCGGATGTCAGCTTCTTGGGCATGAAGCTGAGTTCGATGAAGGGCTTAACTTTGTTGGCGAGCAAGCCGTCGTAAATCTGATCGACGTAGGAAAAGTTGTAGACGGGATTGCCGCTCGCATCTTCGTCGTAGAAGCCGACTTCATCATGAAAGACGGCGTGAAAGCGGACGTACTCAAAATCAGTGATGCGTTTCACTTCGCGGAGATCGTGGCGATAGTCATCGCGCAGGGAGAGGATTGCGCGTCCGGAGCCAAACACTTTTTCCCAATAGTGCGGGAAGGGATGCGAAGCAGCATTCGGATCGATCTCGACCGCTTCGGCGACTGTGCCCTGCGCATGAGTTGTGCGCGGCTGTGCGGCGAATATCGCGAAACAAACAGCGGCTAAGAACGGAAAAACGTGGCCAGGCGTTGCCATCGGTTTTGTCTCCGAACCAAGTTATAGCAGAGAAGTCGGTTATAGCAGAGAAGTCGCGGACAGAATATGCGGAATTGGGAGAGAGTTCGGAAACTGCCAAAGCAAGAAAAATGGAGGCGCAGCACTTGCGCCTCCATCGTTAGCACTGTCTTGAGTTAGAAGCTGAAGCGCGCCTGCAACTCAATCACGCGCCCCGCAAGAGCGGTCAGCCCCTGACCAAATGTTCCGTTTGGCGAAGTGACCGTCTGCGTGCCAGTGACCTGGTTGACGTTGATCGTGCCGATCGTTTCCTGACTGTTGTTCGTTGCTCCGAACGGCTCGAAGTTGGTCTGGTTGAAGATGTTGTAGAAGTTCGCGCGAAGATCGATTTTCGCATTCTCGCCGAGCACCGGCAGGCGCGGAAGTCCGAAGGCTTTGCCGAGCGTCATGTCAACCGACGAATAGCGCGGACCCCAGAACGAATTGCGCGCGACGCCTGGCGCGGACGGAATTCCGCCGACTATCGTCGGTGGCGTGAAATACGTTGTTGGGCCGTTGGGGAAATTACCTCCGGCGCGAATGAAGCCGTCGTTGCTGTAGTCGCCGAGCGCGCCGCCAAGATACGCTGCGGGGCGCACGGTGCAGTAGCTACTGTTCGCATAAACCAAGCCGCAAGTCGTTGCGCCGGTCGCGTCGGTCACCTGCACGTTATAGACAGGGGTGAACGGGAAGCCCGTATGCGCGTTCAGGATTCCAGTGACGGTCCATCCGCCGACAATCTTGTCGAACCACGCGTGTTCGCCGTGGAAGAACTTCGGCGTCCACACTCCCCACAACTTGAGGTTGTGTTTCACGTCGTAGTCGGCTAGACCCCACTCCGAACGCTGGCTGAAAGGGAACGTGCCTTCCTGAAAGTCTCCCGACTGATTGTCTTCGGCGCGTGCGAACGTGTATTGCGCGTCGATTTCAAATTGCTTTGAGAAGCGATGCTGTACTTCTGTAAGCAGCGCATTGTAAGAGCCGTTGACGTCGTTGGTGAAGAGATTGAGTGTTTGGATCGCGGGATTGAGCGGCGTGAAGAACAAGTTCGAGAGCTGCTGCCGCGTGTAGTGACGGCTCAGGCTGCCCTGATAACCTACGGTCAGAATCCAGTCGTGGCCCATGTCGTACTGCGTGAGCAGCGAGTAGCGATACGTGACCGGCGTCGGCAAATTGTTCTGCACGCCTTGAATCTGCAAGCCCGCGCCGTTGACGGGCAAGTTCGTCGTTGGATTGAACGTCTGAATCGCCGCAGGATTCGACGGCCAATTGTCGAATTGATGCGGATCACCTGGAACTGCGTAAAGAATGTCGGAACCGAACGCGCTAAGTCCGCTGACGAACGGAGGGTTCGAGCGGCCGTTCAGCGTGATCGCTTCTTCCATGCGGTTGTAGCCGATGCCGGCGCCGCCGCGAATCACCAATCGATTGTGCATGTCTTGATTTAAGAGCGGCAGCTTGCCGGGACTCCATGCGAAACCAAACTGCGGACCCCAATTGTTTTTGCTCGAGTTGTAAAGATTGCCGCCCGTTCGCAGCACGAGATCGGTGAGCTGATTCGGCGCTGCGCCGAACACGGGGTTGCTGATGTTGCCGTCTTTTTCGCTGATCGGGCCGAAATATTCCCAGCGCAAGCCGATGTTCAGTGTGAGATTCGGCTTTACTTTGAAATCGTCCTGGATGAAGCCGGCGTAAATATCAGAGCGAATGTACTTGCGCGCGTCAGTGGGTTGACCGGTGATCGGGTTAAAATTGCCGGTCTCCTGCAGCGGTGCATCATTGGCGAAATCCCACAAGTTGTTGAAGGCATACGTCGGACGTGCGGCGCCGGCCTGCACGTCGATGTCCTGCTCTTTGTAGATATCAACGCCGTACTTCATCGAGTGATTGCCCCAGATTTTGGTGAGCGTGTCGCGGATGTTGTAGGTCGTCTGGTAGAAGACTCCGGGCCCAGGCGCGCCAAAGCTAATCTGATTCGCAGGAACGTTGCCGAAGAGGTTGATGTTGTCGGTCGGCAAGCCGAACGGTTCCTGCGGGTTGGTCGATAGTTCGTTGAAATACCAGCGCGTTACGTTGAAGCGCGCTTCGTTGAGCAGCGTCGGGCTGAAGGTGTGATCCCAAAGAACCGCACCGCTCTCGTTGAGGCGATCGGAGTTCCACAGGTTCGCGGCGCGCGCGTTCCCGTTGTAGAACTGCGCGTTGTTCGGAACGTAGTACATGCTGAAGGCGATCAGGTCTTTGCTGGTCACCTGCCAGTCGACTCGGCCGTTGTACTGGGTCGCCGTGCTTATCGTTGGATTCACGGTTTGAACGAATGCGAGGTCGGGAATTCCATCGAGGCCACCGCCGATACCAAATGGAGTTGCCGCGGCACCGAATGTCGGATCATGCGTGCCACGAGCGCCGACGACGGGAGAGCCGATGTCGAGACCCTGCGAGCCGCCCGGGCCGACTTCCGCACAGGAGCCGGGGTTTGGGAGCCCGGCTTGCGCGCAAGTCATTGGAATGATGTGGTTGATCGCCGTGCCCTCACCGGGGAAGCTCAACAGTGTATTAGCGATGCTGCCGGTCGGAGCCTCAGCGAGAAATTGCGGAGTTTCGGCCCACGTGTTGTTCGTGTTCTTCGCGTTGTTACGCAAGGTCTCGTAAGAGAAAAAAACGAAGAGGTGATTCTTAATGATCGGGCCGCCGACGCTGCCGCCGATCTGATTAAAGCGATTCGCGACGCGCTGGTCGGCCGATGGTCCGCCGGGGCCGTTGTAACGCTGAAACGCGTTCAAGCCTGGGCGGTCCATCTTGATGAACAAGCTGCCGTGATATTCGTTCGTTCCGTTTTGCGAAACCACTTCGACTTGCGCGCCAGAATTACGGCCATTTTCCGCGCTGTAGTAGTTCGAACTGACGCGCACTTCCTTGACGGATTCTTCGTTCGGAGTGATCACCGCGGCGCCGCCCCACGCGAGGCTGTTCACTTCGACGCCGTCGATTTGGTAGTCATTCGTCGTGTTGCGCTGGCCGTTTGCGTTGATCTGCACCTGATTTTCGGTTTGGAAGATGCTAGCGCTGACGCTTGTGCCACCTGGACCGGCGCTGCCGGGAGTATTTTGACTGCCGCCATTGTTGGAGTGCGCCGCGTCACCAAAAACACCGGGAGCAAGGCGCAACAATTGGAACGGATCGCGGCCCAGCGAAGGGAGATTCTGAACGTCCTTACTATCAAGCGTGCCGCTGATTTGACCGGTTTCCGTGTCGATCGGCGGAGTAACGTCTCCGCTCACGGTGACCGACTGGCTCACGTCGCCGACTTCCAGCGTGACGTTGACAGATTGGATCTGTTCGGCGGTGACGGTGATGTCAGTAAGGTCCTTGCGCTTAAAGCCGTTTGCCGAAGCGGAAATGGAATAGTGACCTGGCGCGAGGCTGAGGAAGTTGAAGACTCCAGACGCGTCCGTTGTGAATGTGACGACGCGACCGGTCTCTTTGTTGGTGAGCGTGACGGTGGCGGCATTGATCGTATCCCCTTGTGGATCGAGCACGCTGCCCTGAATTCCGGCGCGATATTGAGCGAAGGTGGCAACAGCGAGAAGCAGAAACGCGAAACAGCAAGCACACGAAAACACAACTCTACGGACTGAGTCAGGAAACATGGCCATTCACCTCGAGAAATTACCCCTGTTCGACTTCGACGAAAACGGATTCGGGTCCACTGGGGAGGGAAAGCGGAGGGAACCTATTTACGGCGACATTACATAACACGACGTTGATAGTAGCCGCGTCGATAAGGTTTTCTCGGTAAGCGGATTAGCTGGATCGCTGTATAGCGTTTTATTGAATTTTTCTTCGCGGTGACAATTTCTTGTGTAACGGATTGTCGTCGTCGCGCATCCGACGCTGCACCGAAGTTGACAGCCGCTGCGACGTTAGTCAGCATGTCGAAGTCGTGCGCAACCCTTCCGAGTTTTTCCGAGCGACAAAGAGTGCGGTCTTCGTAAATCCAACGGCGGGCGCGGGACGCGCCAAGCGGAAGTTGCGACACGTGCGCGCTGCGTTCGAGCAATTGGAGATGACGCCGGAATTTGTGGTTGCCGCGAGTGCGGTGGACATGGAAGCGCGCGTTCGCGCTGCAATTGCCGACGGAACCAGGCTGATTTTTGCAATGGGCGGCGACGGAACGGTGCAGACGCTCGTCAACGCAGTCGGCGTTGAGCGATCCGACGATCGCCATATTGTGATTGGTGTTCTACCGAGCGGGGGAGGAAATGACTTTGCTTTGGCGTTGCGGCTACCGCTTAATCCGGCCAAGGCTGTCGCCGCACTGCGTCGAGGTGCCGCGCGAGCGGTCGACGTGCTACGCGTACGAATTGGAGACGGTGCGTCTCGATTGTTCGTGGGAGGTGGAGGCGTAGGTCTCGACGTCGATGCTGCTCGTCATGCTTCGGATTCGTATCGACGCTGGCCGGGGCGATCGAGGTATGTCGCGTCGGCGCTGCGTGCGTGGCGAGAATTTGAACCGATCGGTGTGCGCGTCGAATTTCCTGACGACAATTTGCCGGCAATTGATGCACGCGCGATGCTCGCCGCCGTGCTTAACACACCCTCTTATGGAGCCGGGATGCAGATCGCACCGGATGCGAGCGTCGATGACGGACTGCTCGATGTTTCCATTCTGAGAAGCCTGACGGCTACGGAAGTGGGACGTGCCATTCCTCGTCTGTTTGCGAAGGGTCGGCTGCCCGACAAGTACTTTGTTCGCCGGAAAGCGCGCACCGTAGTTCTGGAGACCGACCGTGCATGCATGTTTCATGCTGACGGCGAAATCCTGGGACCTGCACCGGTGCGGATCGAAGTTGTGCCGGGAGCGCTCAGATTTCTCGCTCCAATTTCCGCGTGAATCGAGAGCTAGTGATTTTGCGGCGGCTGGGACGACGGATCCGCCGCGCCGTGATTGCGACGATGGAAGACCAAATGGAGAAAGTCGGGATAGAACTCTTTCACGATGTTGTAGGCGCTGTTGTAAGCGAGGGTCGTTCCCCAATTTTCAAAAACGCCTCCGACGCTGCGGTCCTCGGGAGGGTAGTAAATCGTTGAAATGCTCTGCTGAAATAACTGGCCGGCGACCTGCGGGATGTTGAAGGTGGGCTCGCCGGAATCCTTGCA
>JAFAZL010000867.1 GCA_019239815.1 Acidobacteriota bacterium | reverse complement strand
AGGAAGGCCGCGCGGATCGAGCCGACGAGGGCGTTGCGGTATGAGTAAGGTTTATTCTGACTCTTGTGGCGGAGCTGATTTCGGAGCCAGGAGAGATTCGTAGACGGAGAGCATGTTGTCGACCATTTTGGGGGCGGAGAATTTTTGGTCGATACGCTGGCGAGCGGCGCGGCCGATTTGCAGGGCGATTTCGGGATTGCGAAGAATAGCGGCGATGGAGTTGGCGAGGGATTCGTCGTTGTTGAGTTCGGCCAGCAGTCCGCTGCGGCCGTGCTCGATGATTTCGGGGAAGGCGCAAGTGCGGAAGGCGACCGACGGGATTGCGTAGCTCATCGCGGAGAGCAGGGAAGTGCCGAGTCCTTCAAAGCGGGAGGGGAAGGCGAAGAGGTCGAGTGCGGGGTAGACGGATTCCATTGCACTGACGAAGCCGGCGAAGATCACGGCGTCGGTGACGTTGAGTTTTGCAGCGAGATTCTGGAGCCGAGGTTTGTCGGGGCCGTCGCCGACGAGAAGCAATTTCACCGATGGAAATTCGGGGCGAATGGTGGCGAGCGCGCGGATGAGGGAGTCCTGCCCTTTGTCGGGAAGCAAAACTCCGACGCAGCCGATGAGTGGAGATTCGTCGGTGATGCCCCAACGCGAGCGCGCGGCGTGGCGGATCTGGGGCGAGGGGAGGCGCGAGACTTCGACCCCTTCGTAAACGACGGTCATTTGCTCCTGCGGAATACCGGACTTGGCGAGAATTCCGGCGACCCATTCGGAAATCGGCAGAATGCGAGTGGCGGCGCGATAGCGCGAGCGGGCGAAGTTGTCTTCTTTGAGCGGGAAGCCGACGCGGCGCGAAATGAGGAGCGGGACGCGGCGATGCGCACGGGCGAGCCATGCGGAGGTGACGCCGTGGGCTTCGTTGGCGTGGACGATAGCAAATTTTCGATCGTCGGAATGGAGTTCGGGATCAGGGCTACTGGAGCGCAGGAGTTCTGCAATCTTCAGCGCGGCCGAGAGACGCGTGGTTCGGCGCGACACAGCGTGCACGGTGACACCGCGAGCCGCCGCGCGTTCACCGAGAGCGGAGCCTTCGGGGGATACGAGTTCCGCGATGTGATGGCGCGCGTTGAAGCCTTCGAGCATCAAGAGCGCCTGATTTTGTCCTCCGCGCCACTCCGTATCCAAATCGACGATCAAAATTTTCACGAACGAATGGTCCCCGAACGACGATGTGATGCGATCAACTTACCCAGCTTCGCATATTTGAGGCGCACGGTGCGCGCCGCCATTTGGGCGATGAGTGCTCCGCGGTAACCATCGAGAAAACCGCCGCGGAGGATGAAACTGCGGAACCAGCTCCAGGGAGTGGCGACAAGAAGCGCGCCGCGCCAACGGCGGCGGCCTTCGGAGTACATGCGCTGGGCGGAGAGCGTGGAATACTTTTCGACGTTAGCTTCGTGCTCGTCGAAGGAACGGACAGTGTAATGCAGGAGATCGCCGGTGAGCTTGCCGGTATCTCCGGTGAATTGCAGGGATTCGTGGATGATACCGGCGAATTTCGCGGCGGTGCGCCGATAGAGGCGCCGTTGGAAATCGGGATACCAGCCAGAATGCTTGATCCACGCGCCGAGATACCAGGTGCGGCGGGAAACCTCGTAGACGTCGTGATCGGGTTTGCGTTTTTTCCACTCGAGGAGCGCGAGGTGGAGATTGCTTTTGAGCTATTCGTCGGCGTCCATCGAGAAAATCCAGTCGTTGGTGGCGGTTTCGGCGGCGAAGTTTTTTTGTTCGCCATAGTTAATCCAATCGTGGACGACGAAGTTCGCGCCGTACTGACGGGCGATTTCTTCGGTGCGATCGGAACTGCCGGAGTCGATGACGACGATTTCGTCGGCGACGCCTGCGAGAGAGGCAAGGGCGCGGGCGAGATTTGCTTCTTCGTTGAGGGTGATGAGGCAGGCGGAGATGCGGTTCATTGGCAACGTCGGCGGATGCAACCGAAGGATGCGCGAGGTCGAGTCAGTATCTCACAGTCGTTGGCTTCGTTCGTTTTGGGCCGAAGGGCAGGTTGCCGGCCTACTTGGGCTCGAAAGTCAGGCGCAACGTGGTTTCGCCGATGCGAAATTCGGCACCCTGGCCGAGCATGGCGGCGCGGACGCGCTCTTCATCGAAAAATGTGCCGTTCGTTGAATCGAGGTCGCGGAGATTGGCATAGTCTTCGCGGACTTCGACGACGCAATGGTGGCGAGAAATTTCGGGGTCTTGCAAGGCGATGTCGGCTCCGTCGCGGCCGACCACGACGCGAGGCTTTTTGAGCGTGTGGGTGGCGCCTGCTCCGGGGCCCGAAATTATGGTTAGAACGACGTTTTTCGCTTTCGGAAGGACGGCGCTGTGATCTTGCAATATCAGAGAGGATTGCGTGCCGGAGGCGTTGCCACGAGCGAAGGACGGGAGAGGGGAGATAACGACGGTGGAATCGGGATGGCGGCGCGTGTCGACGATGGTGGTCGCGGAGCAACGAGAGCAGCGAAACTTTACTTTTGGATGTGCCCCGAGGTCGGCATCCTTGAGCACGTGTTGCGTGCCACAGCTACTGCATGCAGCTTGCATGGTGATTTGAAGGTAGCACCGCGAGGGACGCGGGGATTGGAGTTGTACAACTGGGGTGTTGAGATGGTTATGGGGAGGTTGACACTCGACAGTTGGAAGTCGAAAGGAAGAAGAATTTAACGCAGAGTTCGCAGGGAACACAGAGGTGCGGAGGGGGAAATAGAAGAGAGCGGGTGTGATTCAGGAGGATCTCGCGGACCTGGGTGCAGCATGCGCCCCTACACTTAGATCGATGGCGGTTTCGTTGTGCTAGAATTGGTGATTCCGAATACAGATTGATTGTGGTCAGGAGCGTTGCACGTGTCTGAACACCTTTCTCGCAAGGAATTGAAACAGGACAAGATTCATGACGCGTTGGAGCACAGCGCCGAGGCGGTGTACACGCACAAGCAGACCTCGATCATCGTGCTGACAATCGTGTTGCTGATCGCGGCAGCTTATGGCGGCTGGAGCGTATATCACGAGCGACAGACGGCGGCGGCTTCGGCGGCGTTTGATACGGCGATGAAGGCGTATACCGGGCACATCGGTCCGTCGGCTGATCCCGCGGAAGCGGGAGAGCCGAGCTACGCGGACGAAGCGGCGCGTTCGAACGACGCGCTGCAGAAGTTCACGGGGGTGGCGGACAAGTATCCAAGCACGAACCCGGGGCGGCTTGCGCGATACTACGCGGCGCTTTGCCTGGAGGATCTGGACAAAGAGAATCAGGCGCTCGAGGAATTGAAGAAGATCAGCAACGGCGGCGACAAGGAATTGGCGAGCATGGCGCAGTATCAGACAGCGGTGCTGTACTCGCGCACGGGCAAAGCGGATGAGGCGGCGAAAATTTACCGCGTGCTGGCGGACAAACCGTCGGTCTTTGTGACGCGGCCGGTGGTGCTGCTGGAGCTTGCGGGCGTGCTGCGGCAGAGCAATCCGAAAGAAGCCGCGACTGTTTACCAGCAGGTGAAGAAGGAATATCCGGAGTCGGCGATTTCGGAAGAAGCGGATCGCGGGCTGGATACTTTGGCGCCCAAGTCTTAGGTCCTGGCGCAACTGTTCGTGAACAATTTTAGCTATTGCGTTTAGCGCGGCGTCATAAAACGGAACGACGCATCGACACCCTTTCCACTCTCGCGCCGTGGGCCATGCACGCGAACCAATCGCGCGGCCGGCGCTATCCTGACGTACCCCATAAATATCGAAGCGAATATGCGCGTGACCGCGATCGCATCGTGCATGCGCGCGCGTTTCGCCGGCTAGAAGCCAAAACGCAGGTTTTCACCATGCGTTTTTCGGATCACTTTCGAAACCGCCTAACACACACGCTCGAGGTGTCGCAGATCGCGCGGACGGTCGCGGCGGCATTGGGATTGAATTCGGAATTGGTCGAAGCGCTCGCGCTGGTGCACGACATCGGGCATCCGCCATTCGGTCACGCGGGCGAGCGCAAGCTGAATGAGTTGATGAAGCGGCATGACGGGAGCTTTAATCACAATCTGCACGCATTACGGATCGTGGAACAGTTTGAGCAGCGGTATCCGAATCATCCGGGATTAAATCTGACATTCGAGGTGCGCGAGGGCATCATCAAGCATTCGCGCGACTACGCGGGTAAGGAAGCGGAATGGCCGGAGCTTGCGGAGTATTTGCTGGATTTGCGGCCTCCGTTGGAGGCGCAACTGATCGATTGCGTCGATGAAATTGCATACAACACGGCAGACCTGGACGATGCGCGCGAGGCGGAGTTGCTGGATATGAACGTGCTGTCGCGAGACGTGCCGATTTTTGGTGAAGAGTACGAGCGCGTGACTGCGAAGTACCCCACCGTCGCCGAGAAATTGAGATTCAACGACGCGTTGAAGGGCGTGCTGGATCAACTGGTGACGGATTTGATCGAAACAACAGCGACGCGTGTACGCGACGCCGGCGTCAAGACAGTAGACGATGTGCGGGAATATCCAAAGCGGATCGCAGGATTCAGTCCAGAGCTGGCACAGCGGAATGCGGAGCTGAAGCGATTTTTATTCGCGAATATTTACGAACGTCCAATTATTACGGAGGATCGAGATCGCTCAGTGCGGTGTCTTGCGGAACTGTACGAATATTATTTGAGCTCGCCCAACACGATGCCAGTTGCTTATGAAGAGACGGCGCACGCCGAGCCGCGCCATATCGTTGTCTGCGATTATATTGCTGGAATGACTGATCAGTTTCTACTGCGGCAGCACCATCAAATATTTGCAAAAGTTGCAGACAGCGCGAGAAATACGTTGGCCTAACCGTAGCGCGATTACTTTCCCTCCTTTTGAGAGCCTGAGTACAATACAG
>JAFAZL010000456.1 GCA_019239815.1 Acidobacteriota bacterium | reverse complement strand
GATCAGCTCGTCTGGCGCGTATACGGCACCTGCCAAGGCGGTCACAGACACGATTACAGCTACAAGCGCGGCGGACTCCAGTATGTCGGCGTCGGCGAAGGTTTCGGTGTCGGCACCATCTTCGACTCCATCGACACCGAGTAGCTCGGCGAGTTGCCCCAGCTCCGGTTGCCCAGCATTCCCGGGTGCTGAAGGTGGCGGCGCAGAATCGGTTGGCGGGCGCGGCGGTCAGGTGATCGAAGTTACGAACACCAACGATTCCGGGTCCGGCTCGCTTCGCGCTTGCGTTCAGGCTTCTGGTCCCCGCACTTGCGTCTTTCGTGTGGCCGGCCTTTTCAACATCACTTCAGGCGACAACAGTGCGGTGAATCCCTACCTGACGATTGCGTGCCAGACGGCGCCTGGTGAAGTCATCATCGGCGGCCCAAATTCGAATGGTGCGGCACTGCGCATTTCGACCCACGACGTAATTGTCCGCTACTGCACCTTCAGCCCCGACAATCCCAACGTTACATCGGGGCCGGACACGGGAACGGTGGGCATCACGATTGTGAACTGTGCCGGTAACGGGACTCTGCAAGGCGGTGGCTGCTACAACATCATCACGGACCACGTGACCACTCGATGGAGCGGTAACAAGAGCTGGATCACTACATCGAACTTCACGCCAGCGATCAACGGAAACGGCAACGGTGACGGCCCGAACCACTCGATTACGGTTTCTTGGTCCCTCGACTATGAACCGCACGAAGGACACCCGGTGGGATATGGAACGGCGACCGACGAGTCTTGCGTCGGCACCCTTATCAATCCGAGCTGCTTGTCGCCTTACGAGACCGACATCGACTTCCACCACAACATGTTCGTCAATGTCGATCACCGTATCCCGGAGAACTCCAACGGTTCGACGCGGTGGATCAACAACATCATTTACAACTGGGGTTTCTACGCCAACGAATGGCTGGGTGCAGAGACGATCGACGACATCAACAACAAGTTCATCACGGGCAACCTGAACGGTGGCGCGCAGGCGCATCCGATTCACTTTACGACGAACAGTCCAGAGATGAGCGGAGCTCCGTCGGCGTACGTTTCGGGCAATATCTTCGGCGGCGCAGGAACGACCTCGGTGAACTCGGATCAGTACGGTTCACTGGTGGCGCAAATCACCGGCGAAAACGGCGACGAAACGGGTCCAATCCCGAGCAGCTGGAAGCGCAGCAACCCGATGGATCCGAGCAATGCGTTCCCGATCGTGCCCGACTCAGCGGATGAGCTGGATTCGGTCATGTTGGGAACAGTAGGCAACTCACAGCACGTAGACTGCAGCGGCAATTGGGTATCTCACCGCGACGGCGCTGACAACCGTATCATCCAGCAGTATCAGAATGGTGCAGGCGGCGGGTTCTGGCCCAACGGAGTGACGTACACGGGCCGGTCGAGCTTCCCGCAGCCAAGCAGCAACTGGCAGGACAACCCTGTCACCAACTTCACGGCGTGCACGGAATCGATGCACGACGGAATTCCGGACCAATGGAAGGCCGCAAAGGGCCTGAGCACTTCGGATGCGACTTTGTACAGGAAGGTCGCGCCGAACGGATACACCTGGTTAGAGAACTACATCAACGGCAACTGAAGCAAGAACAGGCAAATGCAGTCTTCAGGGGAAGTGAGATAAAGTAGCTCACTTCCCCTGAAGTGTTCTCCAAGACGATTCTGGACCTATGCTCTGTGCTTATCTCGAAGAGCCATCAGGAAGCCGACGGGAAGCGAAGTCGCTACCAGCAGGCGCGCAGTGGTCGAGTGAAGCTCTTTGAGCTGGGATGAAGGACCAACGCCCAAGCCGAAGGAGTAACGACTGAAGTTTATGGCGGACCGGAAGATTGCAGTTGGGGCGACACGCAGCCATGAGATCAGCTCGTTCAGAACATATCGATGGAAGATGAGACGGCCTGAAAGCGTGTTTGCGGTGAGCGCAGATAAATGCTCGCCGCTGGCTTCATCGAAATAGACAATCAGCAAGATCTCGTTGACGTATCGTGTCTTGTATTTCCGCGACAGAGCGAACCAGGTCAGACTTTCGGGGACGAATTTTCCGTCTCGGTTGGTTGAAAAAGGGAACTGCTTCAGGACGTCTGTCCGCTGGAAGCCCCACTTATCACCAACAACTTTGTATTTGAGCGTGACTTCGATGGTGTCGGAGTCCATGACATCACGCGGGAATTTGTTCCCCACCAATTTCCCGTCGGGGTAGCGGCACAACCCCGTGACCGCCGAGAACTGATCCTTCACGTCCGCGGGAATGTTGTTCCAATGGAAGTGAAATCGCTCTAAGGCGTTCGGGACGAAGGCGTCGTCAGAATCGACGGTGAGAAACAATTCACCCTGGGCTTCCTGGACGCCGCGATTCATCGCAGCGGGTTTGCCCTGATTCTGCTGATACACACAGCGAATCGGAAATTTGGAGTCGGCCTGCCAACTTTCCACCAACTGTTTGGTGTCATCAGTGGAACCGTCGTCGACGATCAGCCATTCAAAATCGCGATAGGTTTGCGCGAGCAGGCTTTCATATACGCGATGAAGCGTTCGAGCGCGGTTGTAGGTGGGCGTGAATACCGTGAATGTATATCGATAACTCATGCCGTCCTCGGTATCGCTACGGCTCTCATCCTGCAAAGTCTCCAGCTATCGCGGGACTCGCGGCGGACGGCTGCTCGTCGAACGAACGTGAAGTCGTTTGCATTACCCGGCAGACGCCGATGATCAATGCGATAGGAATGACTACGAAGAGAACCGCGGTGTAGCGCTGATCCCCATTGGGATAGAGAAAATAGCAGAGGGCGCGCGTAACGAGCGTGGCCACGACGATGTCGGAATAGAGCGAGGAGCGATTGAGCCATATCGCGAGTCCGCCGAGAAGCAGGTAGAGCGCAAAGCTGCCCGAGATGAGCCACAAGTAAGCGCCGCGGACGACCTGATGAATATAGGCGGACTTGGAAATGTGAATGACCGCCTCGCCGGGGTTCACAACGCCCCCGAGGAAAGAATTATAGAAGAGCGTGGACCATCCGTAGTTGCCAGCGAAATGATTGATGGCGAAATAGCTGCCGAGGCTGAGCACGGAGAGCGCGGCGAACTGGGTGAGATCGAGTTTGGAGCGAATCCAGAGCGTAAAGAAAATGACGCCGGCGAGGACAAGTACGTCGGTGCGCACCCAAATGCCGCACACGATTACACCGCAACCCCAAAAGTACAGTTTTCTCTCAAGGATCAAGTAGAAGGCCAGTGCCGCTACAAGGGTGGCGAGGCAATCTGGTGTCGCCCAACGAACGAGGCCGAGGATGTTGGGCGACAACATGATCATGGTGCAGCACGCGACGAGCGGTAAGCCGGCGAGAAAGGGTGAGAGCCAGAGCCACAAAAGGAGGGCAAGCAGGAAGCTCGAGATTCCCGAAATG
>JAFAZL010000747.1 GCA_019239815.1 Acidobacteriota bacterium | reverse complement strand
ATGAAAGATGGTTTGGCCGTGGTTGCCGAGGAGCGCGATTTTGCGCGGGGAGACACCGAAGCGTTTGCAAGCTGTCAATGCGGCTTCGGCGTAGATCTCGCCGAGGCGGAAATTGAGTTGGCTTAGGTCGCCAGCGGGAACGGGTGTTTGTTCGGCGATGCGGAGAATTTCTTTGCGGACTTGCAGAGGAAAATCCACGCTCGTGTGATTGAGGAGTTCCGCGTTGAGGGTTGGAGGGGCGCCGGAGATTTTAGTGAGAGCGATGTCGATGCCGTCGGCGGAAGTGCCGGACATTAGGCCGAGGACGAGGAGCGGTTTGTGGGTGGTGGGCAAGGGTGAAAGAAGATTTCACCACAGCGGGCGCGGAGAGCACAGAGGAGAAAGAGTGTCGTGAGGAGAGAAAGTAATGTGCGGTTACTGGAGGACGGCTTGGATTTCGTTGATGGGGATGGCGCCTTCGCGGAGGACTTCCCAGTTTTCGTCCTGGATGCCGATGATGGTGGAGGGGAGGCCGGCGCCGGTTTCGCCTGCGTCGAGGACTAAGGGAAGGCGCAGGCCGAGTTGCCGCATCAATTGATCGGTGTTGGCGCAGGCTGGGAAGCCGGAGATGTTGGCGCTGGTGCCGGTGATGGGGCCGCCGAATTCGTCGATGAGTTGCTCGACGACTGGGTGCTTGGGCCAGCGAAGGGCGACTTTGCCGGTGTTGGCGGTGACTTTGAGCGGGACGCGATTTGCCGCTTCGACGACGAGCGTCAGGCCGCCGGGCCAGAAGGCATCGGCGAGCTTTGTGAAATTGCGTGGAGGATGCTCCATGCTGGTGCCCTCGAGCATGCCTTGGCGCATTAAGAGGAGGGCTTGCTCGAGCGAGTTGACAAGAATAGGGAGCGCACGCGTTTCGGGGCGGCCTTTGACGCGGTAAAGCTCATCGACGGCGGCGAGATTGAAAGGGTCGGCGGCGAGTCCGTAGAACGTGTCAGTGGGGATGGCGATGACACTGCCGCGTACAAGGAAATGGGCCGCGTATCGCAGTGCATCGATTTCCGGTGTCTGCGGGTTAACGCGCAACAGTTCTGCCGGCAATGTTTTGGCCCTCGGCGAAGTCGTAATAACTAAGCTGCAGCGCTCCGCCGCGCTGCCATTATTTGGGCGACGCTACCACGGATGGAATGGGGGAAGCAATGGAGAAGGGGTACGTTGGGTCAAGACGCAATGAAAAGCAGATCCCTCGCTTCGATCGGCATGACAGGTTTCCTGGATCGTGATCGTCGTCCTGATGTGGGCGGAGTTACATCTAAACCCGCACCCTCTTAAACCTGAGGGTGCGGCACCCAAATGCCGGAAATGGCCTTGGAGGGGAGGATTTGCTAGGCTCGCTGCTATGGCTACACCTGTAAAAGGTGGCGGAAACGCGCGTGCGCCTCGCGGGGGCGCGAGTGTAAGCGCGTCGACGATCACTTCGCGGGACAACCGATGGCTGAAGGAATTTCGGTTGGCGTTGCGCGGCGGGCTGGCGACGGAGACCGGTGCTGTCGGTGTTGAGGGCGTTCGGTTGGTGGAAGAAGCGCTGCGGTCGGGTTGTCCGATCGATGCCGTGTTGTTTAGCGAGTCGGGGGAGCGGCATCGAGAGCGACTTGCGCCGGTGATCGACCGGCCGGAGATTGCGATTCCGATTTTGCGGACTACGGATCGGTTGTTTGAGGGGGTTGCGGATACAGAGCATCCGCAAGGTGTCGCGGCGCTGGTGCGGCCGCGAACGGCGACGTTTGACGAGTTATTGAAGACGCCTTCAGGTGCTTGTTCCCCGCTGCTGGTGGTGCTGGCGGGCGTGCAGGATCCGGGAAACGTGGGGACGATTATTCGAACGGCATCGGCGTTCGGGGCGACGGGTGCGGCGACGGCGGCTTCGGGACAGAGCGGGACGGCGAGTCCTTATTCGCCGAAGGCGCTGCGGGCGTCGGCGGGAGCGGCGTTGCACTTG
Organism: Acidobacteriota bacterium; assembly: GCA_019239815.1. The sequence goes on along the minus strand of JAFAZL010000747.1, from coordinate 3,480 downwards.
CCGATTGTGGCGGGGATGTCTTTGCCGATTTTGCTCACACAATTGAAAGTGGCGGGAGTGCGGACGCTGGCGTCGGTGGCGCATGCGAGCGCTGACGGCGATGGCGGTTCGAGCGATCCTGTGTTTGCGCCGTGGGATGTTGATTGGTGCCAGCCAGTGGCGATGCTCGTCGGGAACGAAGGAGCTGGACTGCCGGCTGAAGTGGAGCGAAGTGCGGATGCGCGGATTCGGATTCCGATGGCGAGTGGGATTGAGTCGTTGAACGCGGCTGCGGCTGCTGCGGTTCTGTTTTATGAGGCGGCGCGACAACGAAAGATTGTTGTGAATATTGGCGGTGCGCGCGCGTGAGTCTCTTTTCGAAATTGCCGGAGCCGATTGAGCCGGATGTGCCGGCTGCGCACCAGCCGCTAGCGGAGCGAATGCGTCCACGAACGCTGGACGAATTTATCGGGCAGGAGAAATTGCTTGGGCCGGGGAAGCCGCTGCGAGTGCAGATCGAGAACGATGATTTGAGCTCGATGCTGTTCTGGGGGCCGCCGGGGTGCGGGAAGACGACGCTGGCGCGGATGATTGCGCGGCTCACTTCGTCGGAGTTTGTTTCGTTCAGCGCGGTTCTGGCGGGGATCAAAGAAATCAAGGAAGTGATGGCGAACGCGGAGCGGAAGGCGCGGGGCGGGCCGCGGACTATTGTGTTTGTGGATGAAGTGCATCGATTTAATAAGGCGCAGCAGGATGCATTTCTTCCCTACGTAGAGGCGGGGCATATCACCTTTATTGGGGCGACGACGGAAAATCCATCGTTTGAGGTGATTTCGCCGCTGTTGTCACGGACGAAGGTTTACATTCTGGAGGCGCTGCCGACGCCGCTGATCGCGACGCTTTTGCGCCGTGCGTTGAATGATAAGGATCGCGGACTTGGGAATGAGAGCGTTGAGGCAAGCGATGAAGTTTTGTTTCGGATCGCATCGTACGCGAATGGCGATGCGCGGTCGGCGTATAACACGCTCGATCTCACGGTGCGGGCGGCTGTGGCGGATAGCGGCGGAGTGCGGCACCTTACGGCGGAATTGCTTGAGGATGTGTTGCAGCGGAAGCTGTTGCGGTACGACAAGTCGGGCGAAGAACATTTCAACTTAATTTCAGCGCTGCACAAATCGGTGCGGAATTCCGATCCGGATGCGGCGTTGTATTGGCTGGCGCGGATGCTGGAGTCGGGCGAGGACCCGCTTTATCTGGCGCGGCGCATGGTGCGAATGGCGAGCGAGGATATTGGATTGGCGGAGCCGGGCGCGCTGGCTGTGACTTTGGCGGCGAAAGAGGCGTTTGATTTCATCGGGCCGCCGGAGGGCAATCTTGCTTTGGCGCAGGCCGCGGTTTATCTTTCGCTCGCGCCGAAGTCGAATGCGCTGTATACGGCATATGGCGATGTAATGGAGGATGTGCGGAAGACGGAAGCCGATCCGGTGCCATTGCATTTGCGGAATGCGGTGACGGGGCTGATGAAGAATGTGGGGTACGGTAAGGGCTATCAGTACGCGCACGATTATGAAGAGAAAGTGACGAACATGTCGTGCTTACCGGCGAATCTTGCGGGACGGACGTATTACCAGCCGACGGATCAGGGATTTGAGCAGCGGATTCGGCAGAGGCTGGAAGATATTCGGAAGATAAAATCCAAACCTTCGAAGTCCTGAGGTGAATATGCGTATTCGACGTCGGGTCGCGTTGTTGTGTGGGCTTGTGACTGTGCTGGCGGGTGCTGCGGTCGCGCTATATGCGGCGGCGGAGCGACCGGCGATTACGAATATTGCGCTGGTGCGGATTCGGGTGACGGATATGCAGAAATCGTATCCGTTTTACTCGAAGATTTTGGGGTTGCCGGAGGCGAAGGCGGGATGTTTTACGAGGCCCGGCGCTGAGGTCAAATGTTTCAATGTAAATTCGCTACAGAAGGTTGAGTTGGTGGCGAATGATCCGGGAGATGGGAAGAACGGGATTGAGGCAGTTGGATATCACGTAAAGGATGCCGGATTGATGCGGGAATATTTGGTGGGACGCGGGGTGCAGGTAAGCGAAGTGAAGAAAGATCAGGCGGGAGATAAATATGTCGAGGTGCGTGATCCGGAAGATCATCGGGTGATTTTTGTTTCGCCGGGGACGGGAGTGGTCAGCAACATTGCGATTTCGCCGAAGAGCAATCAGCTGATTCACACGGGATGGGTAATCAAGGATCGCGGCGCGGCGGACAAGTTTTATCGCGATGTGCTCGGCTTTCATTTGTATTGGCACGGCGGAATGAAGGACGACGAAGATTCATGGGTGGCGATGCAGGAGCCGGATGGGAATACGTGGCTCGAATACATGCTGAATATTTCGGCGACCGCGGACCACCATACGCTGGGCGTGATGAATCATATTTCGCTGGGCGTGGTGAGCATCAAGGAAGCTGAGGCGCGATTGATCAAGAATGGATGGAAGCCGACGGAGAAGCCGAAGGTGGGGCGCGATGGTAAGTGGCAGTTGAACGTTTACGATCCGGACGATACGCGTGTGGAGTTCATGGAGTTCAAGCCAGCGGAGAAGCCTTGCTGTAGTGAGTTTACGGGAAAGCATCCGGGGCCGCAGTGATGACGAAAATTTTGGCGGGCATCGCGATTGCTGTTCTGGTCATTCTCGGCTTGCCTTCATCCCGCGGGGCGGGCGCTGGCAGCGGAGACAATCCGCCTGTGCGGCCGAAGATTACTGGGATCGATCATGTGGTTATTTACGTCAGCGATGTTTCGCGGTCGCGAGCGTTTTATTCGGACGTGTTGGGATTGCCGAAGAAGAGCGGGGATTGGTCGGACAAGAAGCTGGCGCGTCTTGGGGTCAATGCGGAGCAGTTTGTCGAACTAGAGCCAGTTCCCTCTCCAGCGCCGCGGAATTGGGTTGCTGAGGTTGTGTTCGCAACCGATGACGCGGTGGCTTTGCGCAAATATTTAACCGCGCGGGGAGTGAGTGCAGAGCCGATTTCGAAGGAAGTTCCGGCGCCAGACCTTGAAGTGCGGGATCCGGAAGGCAATCGTATCGGTTTCGTACAGAGATCCGGTGCGGCGGCGCCGTTCAAGGCTGCAGAGAAGCAGCTCGGCAGCCGGATGATTCACGCGGGATTCGTGGTGAAAAGCATGGACGCCGAGAACAGGTTCTATCGCGACGTCCTCGGGTTTCGCGTGTATTGGTATGGCGGGTTCAAGGACAACGACATCGATTGGTACGAGATACAGGTGCCGGACGGGGGCGATTGGATCGAGTACATGCTGAATATTCCGGCCAATGCGGATCACAAAGAGATGGGCGTGCAGAATCACTTTTCGCTGGGCGTGAAGGATGCGGGGGTTGCGGCAGCGGAGTTGAAGAAGCGTGGCTGGAAGACATTCGACGGGCCCGAGGTTGGGCGTGACGGGAAAAATAGTATCGATGCGTACGATCCGGACGGAACGC
>JAFAZL010000631.1 GCA_019239815.1 Acidobacteriota bacterium | reverse complement strand
GAAAGGTCCCAAGGAGGCACACAAACGCGTAAGGCAATGTATGAATGCGAAAAGCGGCAAATGAAGCGGTGTCCGCAATGTTAAAGCAGATGCTGTTCCGCTTCCTTGTTGGAGGACTGGTCGTAACCATGTTCTCCGCACTTGGAGACATCTTGAAGCCGAAAAGCTTTGCTGGACTGTTTGGAGCCGCGCCATCCGTCGCTCTCGCAACACTATCACTCACGATTGCAACCGAAGGTGCCGCTTACGCAGCTACGGAAGCCAAGTCCATGATCGCAGGTGCAGTCGCGATGTCGGTTTATGCGTCTCTGGTTTTGAGGATCATGTTCAAATACAAACCATCTGCGTTGATCGTCTCCACTTCTCTAATTACCGCTTGGCTTGCCACCAGCTTCGGAATCTGGTTCTTGCTTCTTAGATGATCGTCAAATTTAATCCGTCCGCGCTGCGGCGCAGCAAGTGGTATGAGGTGGTTCTCCGCATCATCTTCGGTGGGTTGGCAACCGTGGGAACCGGCTTAATCGCGAAGGAATACGGGCCAGTTGTCGGAGGCTTGTTCCTGGCGTTCCCTGCGATCTTTCCGGCCACGGCAACACTAGTCGAAAAGCATCAAAAGGAAAAGAAAAGCAAGGCCAAGATTGATGGGGTGAATCGAGGGCGGCGTGCAGTTGCGCTGGAAGCTCGCGGAACCGTGATGGGAAGCTTGGGACTCGCCGTATTCGCGCTTTTGCTGTGGCGACTTTTAGACGGAATACCTACGTGGCTGGCACTGCTATCCGCAACCGTGGCTTGGCTTCTAACATCCGTGGTCATCTGGGAATCGCGTCGTTTAATTCGCGGTCGCAAACGCAGCGCGGACCCGACTCGATAACTTGCTCGGTCGGTCGCGACCTGAACCGAAAAACGGAATGCAAATGGCTTCACAGAACGTCCACAGAATTTACACTGAAGCGAAGAACGAACGCGAGATTGTTCGACTGGCGTCGTCACGATTTGAAAGCTTCACACTCCAGCCTACGTCTGGCTACTACCAAGGAAAACGAGAACGATCAATCGTCCTTGAAATTATTGGCGCGTCATCACGCCTCGTGGAAGACTTAGCTCAACTGATCCGGCGCATGAACGGCCAAAAGTCTGTGTTGATCCTGGAAACACGCGGTCGCGTCAAGCTCACAAGAAATGAGGGAGGCCGTCGTAGTTAGCGTCTATCGATTTCGATTCTGAAGTCAATGCGGGGATTACCCTTGCCGGTTGGTTGAAGGTCAGTGCATTCCAGCGTGAACTTATCCCCGACATTTAGGTCCTCTGCGCCCGCCGCTTGCACTGCCATACGAAGACCAGTGAGATTTCCTAGAGCAACATCACGCGTCTCTTCGCCGTTCAGACTCACCGGGTTGTCTAACTCGACCGCATAGCACTGTCCGTTAACGCTCTGAAACTTCCGGCGCACGATCCCTGCAATCTGAACACCTGGCTCCCAGAAATCAGATCTCAAGAAATTATTGGCAACGTCCTGACTGCTTCCTTCTAAATGTTGGGCCATGCTCTCCTCGTGAATTAATGTAAGGCAATCGTGACCGGCTACCGAATACGGAAAGTCGTGTATCCAAGATTAGGTTCCAGACAAAACTTCACCAACCGCCGTCCTTCTAATGACGTCGCGCGTCCAAAGTACGAATCGGGCGGGAGGGACCAATGACATCAGGCAGCAAGCAATCGACTGCTCCACGAAAAATTCGCTACGCAGTTGTCGGACTTGGGTACATCTCTCAGGCGGCGGTATTGCCTGCGTTCGCGCATGCGAAGGAAAATTCCGAACTGGCTGCACTTGTGTCTGGGGATGAGGCGAAATTAAAGAAGCTCGCAAGGAACTATAAGGTCCATGACACCTACAGCTACGAACAGTACGAAGAGTGCCTCAAAGGCGGGAATATCGATGCCGTCTACATCGCGCTTCCTAACAACATGCATCTCGCCTACGCAGAGGCCGCAGCTAACGCTGGGATTCATGTCTTGTGTGAGAAACCGATGGCGGTGAACGAGCGGGAATGCAAAACAATGATCGACGCTGCCGAGCGGGCGAAGGTAAAACTCATGATCGCGTACCGGCTCCACTTCGAAAAAGGTAATCTCTCCGCAATCGCTTCCATTCGGGATGGAAAAATCGGCGAGCCTCGCATCTTCACGTCGACCTTCTGCCAACAGGTGACAGAAGGAAATTCCCGTCTCGATGAGGAACTCGCTGGCGGGCCGCTCTACGATATTGGTGTTTACTGCATCAATGCTGCTCGAAATCTTTTCCGAGCGGAACCCACCGAAGTTTTCGCTTTCACAGCATCATCGAACGACAAGCGCTTCACTGAAGTACCGGAGATGTCTTCCGCAGTCTTGCGCTTTCCCGACAATCGCCTCGCTTCGTTTACGTGCAGCTTCGGAGCGGCTGATCGATCAATCTTTGAAGTGGTCGGCACGAAAGCCGCGCTGAAGATGGACCCGGCATACGAGATGATCGCGGACTTGAAGTCCGAGATGACTGTCGGAGAGCGTAGCACCAAAGCCAAATTTTCGAAGAGGGATCAGTTTGGGCCGGAGCTTGTATACTTCTCCGACTGCGTACTGAGCGACAAGGAGCCAGAACCCGGAGGTCTAGAAGGCCTCGCTGATGTTCGCGTAATCAACGCGCTATTCGAATCGCAGAATTCAGGTCGTCCAGTGAAGATTGCGCCCGTTGACATTGGAAAGCGACCTGGCATGGACCAGGAAATTCACAAACCGCCCGTCCCGAAGCCGCAACTCTTCAAAGCGGCGGCACCATCCAAGTGATTTCGCATATTCAACTCAATGGCTGGAAGCAGCGCGAGTCTTCGATAACTATTTATGCTCGGCGCCACAACGACGGTTTTTTTCTGAACTTCCGACGCCCTGTCGGGAAAATGAGCGCAACACCCATCTTGTGGCTTGAGGCCGTCGGATATCAGTTCGAAACCCTTCTGTCACATTGATTGTCTAATCTTTTAGAACTACAAACGCTAAACGGCATCGTCAGTGCGATTCAGCCAGGAGAAAAATATGCCCGGTAGATCCCACGGTGGACACGTGAAGAACAGGGACAAATACAAAGCCCTGAAACGCAAGGGATGAGCAAGACCCGCGCCGCGAAAATCGCCAACTCTGGCAAGGCTGGGTCGAGAAAGAGCGGCCGTAGCAGCCACAAAAAATCAAGTCACTGAAAGTGTTCCTCACTGCACGGGTTTGTTCGTTTGCCAGTGCGACTTTCAGGAGCGCAACGGAGGACCAACCGATGAAAGTTATCGCGTGCGACCAATTGGGGTGTGACTGCGGTGGGGTGTTGTCAGCCGAAACTCAGAAATGATCGAAGAAATGTGGAGTCACCTGAAAGAGAAACATCCACTCATCTGCTCGGAGCTAAAACGCCGTGGGCTCGAATGGTGGTGTTCTGCCGTGATGAAAGAATGGGACGCCACGCCCCAAGGAGATGCTCAACCCGCTAGTCCCTTCATCAACTAATTCATCGGTCCGCAGTCTGGAGCAATCATTTTGTAGATGAATCGCGGCCTGCGACTACACGGACAGGCTGATGGACCGCTTGATTCTCCGGGAGAATAGAAGAGTTCTACATGGGCATTGCGCACCGAATCGCTCTAGACATGGTTATCGGTATCGGACTGCATTCTCGCTAATAGCTGTAACCACCGTGGTGTTTTTTCTCAGCGAGTAAGCCCGCACCTAGAAGGGTCAGAACCACCCAAACCTCAAAGAGTGTATGGCCTGCTTTGTCCTGATTTTTTCGGTGGTCGGCTAAAGCGGTACTGGCTTTGTCCTGTGCTTCTATCTGCTGAGTATCATTACTTGGCACATGTGCGTGGAGAATAGCTTCGTGCAGAAAGATCGCAGTTGCTTGCTCATCTGTGAGAACGTCGCCCACGATAAGCGCCGTGACTGGAATCCAGCACGCAAGGACAATCAGAGCGAAAAATCTGCGAAAGTTCACGGCGCGAAGTTTGTCACCGATGACGCGAAGGTTTCGTAGTTCGCGGTGTTTCCGTATCGAACATAACTGTCAAAGTCGGAATATCAAGTATAAAGTGGGGCTTGTTAGTTTTTGCTGCAAGCCGTTTCGCTTCAAGTTTTGCTACTTCAAGATTGTTTTCACCCTCCATCCAAAGTGGACCGAACCCGTCGCGACGAAAAATATCGTACGTTTTCATAACCTAATCCTCCCTTGCCGGGTTTGGAGAGAAACCTGAATACCACAGCGAATGAGGAGACTCACATCGAATGCAATGCAGTGTGCGGGATTTCGCAGTTGCTTTCTAGAATCGACCGTTCGGCGTGTGAACCGTTTCCGTAAGCGGTAGCAGCGCTGACGGTTTATCTTAGGAAAGTCCCGACCAATCAGCGGCATTGTGCGCCGCATTTTGCCACTCGCACAAATCGAGGTAGCAAGCGCTATCACTTGACTCGAGAAGGACTTCACTGAGCCAGGCAGGTGTCGCAGGACGACCTGCGCGAATAGGATTGCCTCAAACAGGAAGAGGGCAAAACTGGTCACCGCCGCCTCTGGAATTGCGTCGCTCCTCCAGAAGCTCCTGAACGTCGAACCAGGTATTTTGTAGGGCGCGAAATTCGTCGGAATTTCGGTCAATCGGACTTAGAAGGCGTTGCTCAATCGAAGCAAGCGCCTCCAATAACTGGTGCGACATCTTCACATCATCCGCTTCCAATACTGCTTCGAAATAAGGTTGCTGCCACGCGTACATGGACCCCTCCAAATGGCAGAACGCACATTCTTACGGTGACCCGTTTGAAAGCAATACAACGTTTCGTTTAACTTTTGATACCCACCTGACATTCAGAAGAAATCCGTTTGGAACCGAAACCAGGTGTCTTCGAGGTGTCATGATCCAGCCCATGCTTCGAAACAGAACTAAAGAATCTGTAATTGCAGTCCTGCACCGGTAAGGGCGGACGGAGAACAGCGAAAGAATCTTTTCAAGTATTTTGCGCTTTGAACGTCTTATGTGCGAACTTCCACATCGGTTGCAAGAGTGCATTATTCCTTCGACTTTTCTGAGGGCGCGCCGTATTCCCTACTACTTATATCGCCGGGGAAAATTAGCTTTGATGCGATGAAGAGTCTTTGCGGTCCGAGTGTTCTCAGTTTATCTTTCTCGAAGCTTTTCGAAGTCAAACACTGATCGAGTCTCGCTATCAGTCGATAGCATGTAGCGAGTCTTGCCTGTCCTTATTCGGGTGAAAGGTGTATGGTGCCCGACATCGCCGCGAAAAACAATGAGCGCAGAACTAGAATGTTGGTGACTGCGATTCTCCGATCGATTCTCTTAAGCGTCTGGGCCCTCTGTGCTTATTTGTTGTATCTCGCCCCCGACCAGTCCGATCTGCTTAAGTGAGGTGGCCATGCAAAATGAAGAACGCTGGAAAGAGCTATGTGAACTCGCAGCTAAGGAGCAGGACCCTGAAAAACTGCTTGAGTTAACCCGCGAAATAAACAGGCTGCTGCTATTCAAGCAAAACCGCCTAAACAACGAAGTAATTCAAACGCAATCAAGCGACCAGAAAGCATCGTGATGCCGCAGAGTCAGCGCAGCAAATCAGATCGGATGAACCGAAGGTTAGGACCGTGGACGTGCCTTCGTGTACTTGCCAGAGTCGTGTTTGCCCGCATGAACGGGAGTGCGGCAGGAAAGCTATAATCAGATTGAAAGTAACGGTGGCTCTAGGCGAGGCAGGAGCTTTTCGACCGGAATTCGAAACATACTTGTGTGAAGACTGTTCGGACCGAGTAAAATCGGTGTTCGCGAAGAGGCTCACGATGGGATCAGGCACCTGACTTCAGTCCGACTTCGAATCGATTGACCTATATCGACATCATCAAGCGGATTGCGATACCAAACTTGCTACCGCCCAACTCTTCGACGCGTACCACCTCAGCCAGGAATTCCGATTTCATCGGGTCGTTTTCAAAGGTGAATGGGTATGTAACGAACAAACGCATGCCTTCGCGATAGCTCGGCAGTTGAGTGACAAAGTATATGCCCTCTTTTGAGACGTTCGTGCTGGCTAGAAGGTCGTCAAAGTGTTCCATGTCTGGATCAGAAGGCCGAATGCGAAGTTTTCTTGCAACTTTCGCTCTGCGGTTGCGTCGTTTTTCTGTCTTGATCTCTTCGGACATAGCTCCGTCGCAGACTCATAGAGTGGCGATGTAAGTTTTGGACCGTAATGCCTTGATGTAACAAAAGTCGTAATATCCGAGAATCTGTTTAGAGGTAACGTTGGCCACTTCTTCGCCAAATTCGACGTGCAAGAAGGTGCCAAGTTCTGTGGTCTCGATCTTGGTAATACGCGCTTCGATCTCACGCCCCGAAATCATTCGAACCCGAACGATCAAGCCGATGGGGTACCTTGAAAGTTGACGTGCTTGAAAGGGAGTTCTTACCCTGACCATTGCGGGGATTATACATCCGCAGCGAAAAACGCACTTACGTGCCAACGTGCCGCAGTGCGTGCAAGAAGACTAGCGAAGAAGAAAATCATGTGAAACTCAAAGATTTCATGGCGTGGCTCGACCGGCAAGGTCGTTCACCGCGTAACATCATTTACCGATTGAAGATTCGGGAAATACTCGGCGTGAACAAGCCTCACTGAAGAGCTCAGGCGGCAGTTCGGGTGATTGCAGTTTCTGAGGGTTTCCCACTGACCGCATAAGGTCTCTCACCGCTATCCGATAACAACCCTCTTCCTTACATTCCACGCCAAGGCATGTCCCTCGCCTTAACACATGGAAGTTTTTCTACAAGTCATCGGAAGTGTCGTACTGATTTTCATTGTCGTAGTCGCAGCCTGGTCAATGGGGGGCACGGACGAGAGAAGCTGACCGACTGTTCGTGGGAACTCCGTGGTTCAGCCAGTTGTCCCTGGGGTGCTCAATGAAACTTTTGGGCCGTCTGTTGTCATGGTTCATGGAAGCGTTTTTTCCAGTGATTCGTTAGAAGCAAATACCTGGATGGCATCCTTCTGCAGACAATCCGGTATTCCTCCGTATGAATTGGGCGTGATATTGAAACGTGTCCCGGCACAGTAGAGTGCGAGTGTTCGACTTCAAAAAAGTCCGCGATATTTCTCAAGAGATCGTGCTCGAAGACGATCCCGTGAAAATAGACCCTTGTTCTCGGGTTGAAGGTACCTATTTTGATGGGCTCATCTACGCTTTGGTTCGTTGGGCACTGAACAACCCGTCAGGGAGACAGTGCGGCAAAACCAGCGACCACCAGTGCTCCGGCTTGGCAGTCCTTTTTCGCAATCTTGCATCGAATCACCACTACCGTCACGCTGAGTTAACAGGCAGTCGAAAATTTCTTCGAGAAGCCGAAAAAAAAGAACTCTGCTCCGGTTCGGCCACTGCCGTTCTACTTGGCATGATTTGCGTAACGTCCCCGCAAGAGAGGCGTCGCCGATGTATCGGCTTGCGACTGCGGCCGTAGCCGTTTTGTTCATGGCTAGTTTTGATTGGGCACAGGACTCAGCCCCAACTACCCAGCCAACGGCGAATGTCCTGCAGGAACCTGGCTCTTCAGGCCAAGGCGAAACCGTCACCATCCCGGCCGGAACGAGGATTCCGCTCGCTCTTATTACATCCCTCCATCTGAAGTCGGCCCGTGCTGGAGATGTCGTATACCTGGAAACCTTGTATCCCGTCGTTGCTGATAGCGAAGTTGCGATTCCCGCCGGGACCTACGTGGAAGGCGTTATCGACAAGGTCAAAGATCGATCGTCGGGCTCGCCTAATGCCGCGCTCAAGATGCACTTCACAAAACTCAGATTTACAAACGGCTACGAAATGCATCTCGACGCCATACTTCAGGCTCGATTGAGTGACGGGACAGCCGTGGCGGCGTCGTCTTTCGAATCTGAACATTCCGGTTTGCTAGTTAATTCGTCTTACGTTTCTGGTCCACGTGCCTTTGGCGGAACTGAATTTCAAGCATACGGCAAACCACCGAAGCCGAAACCCCCAAAGCCGCCCAAACCCCCAAAGCCACCAAAAGATCCGGACCCTACGCCGACACCGACGCCTACGCCCACGCCGACACCAACACCGACTCCCACGCCGACGCCGACTCCCACGCCAACACCTACGCCGACTCCCACGCCAACACCTACGCCTACCCCCACGCCGACTCCAACACCAACACCGACTCCCACACCGACTGTAACGACTTCTACTTCGGGATCAGGAATGGGCGTCGGAGTTGGAGTAGGCGTCGCAGCTGTGGCGGCGGTTATCGGTGCCGTCTGGATTGCCAAGCATCGCGGCGCGGATACGACAATCGAAGAAGGCACGCGATTTTATATGGTTCTACAAAATTCTTTGTCTATTGAAAGGCAAGCGGTACCTGATTCAGCGAGGTAGCGGATCGCGAGCCCCTTCTCGGGTACGTGTCTTCTCCTCGGCGGCTGGTCAGCCGCAGCTGCCATTCGCATCATTGCACCGTGTTCCCACTACTCTTTTCTGCGCGGAAGACACAAACTCAATCTTGCTCCATGCCTGTTGGCCATTTTCTGCTTCACCGCAAATCATTGCCAGGTCCGCTTTCTCGGTGTCAGCTTGCGAGTGTACAGATACCTATTCTCCGGCGGCCATCGACATCCGACGACAATGCCGCCATGGCATCCTCGATCTCTGGGCTCACGTTGATTCTTGCTTCTTTTTTTGTTGTTGCCGCTAAGCCGGACCACCGTGGCTGTGGATACTCGCATTCTGTATTTATTCGAGCCAATACATCGAAGCTTGTAGGACTAGCGCTCAACCAATTGAGATTGGTTCCTGATGAACCGGGTAATCGGAAACTGAGTCACCCATGTCCGACA
>JAFAZL010000540.1 GCA_019239815.1 Acidobacteriota bacterium | reverse complement strand
AGGCGCTTTGCGTCGGGCGAGAACCACGCCGCTTCGCCGCGCCACATCGGCAGAACTTCGGGCCAGCCGCCTTCGACGGGGACGGTGTAGAGTCGATCGAAGTCGGCGTACGCTTCGCGCGCGGAGTCGAAGAGCACGCGCTTGCTGTCGGGCGTCCAGCCGCGTACGACGTCGGCGCCCGGATGCCACGTGAGGCGGCGCGGCGAGCCACCGTCGGCGGGCATCACGAAGGCGTCGATGTTGCCGTCGTATTGGCCGGTGAACGCGATCCATTTGCCGTCGGGAGAAAAGACGGGCGTTGTTTCGTGTCCGCCGGTGGTGAGCTGGCGGGCTTCGCCGCCTTCGCGCGGGACGCTCCAGAGATAGCCGCCGTAGACGAAGACGATTTGCGTTTTGCTCAGCGTTGGTGAGTGGACGAGCAACGGATCGTCGGCTGCGGCGGTTGTGCGAACGATCGACAAGAGAATTGTGAAGAGCAGCATGATGCGAAGACGCATTTTCCCCCCGTTTTGAAGCGATACTCTTGTTCTTGAGACGCTGGCCGAGACTCGCTGCGATTACTTCTTGCTTGCCGCGGCAGTCGCGGGCCAGAAACCTGGATCGCTGATCGCGCGCGCGTCCTGCGTCGGCGCGTACTTCTTGACAGCCGGTCCCACGGCGGACGCTTTCCCGATGAGAACAAAGACAAGGTTTTCGGCCGGGAAGTGCTTTTGGATCACCTGGCGCGCAATTTCCGGCGTCACGGCATCGACGCGCGCTTCAAGCTGATTCACTTCGTCGTCTGTTAGCCCGTAGAACTCATGCGATGCGATGATGCGCGCAAGCTGGCGCGAGGTTTCGATGCTCGGCGGGAATTGCCCCTTGATGTAGCTCTTCGCGGATTTGAGCTGCGCTTCTGTTACGCCTTCTTTGTGGAGCTTCGCGAGCACTTGGAGCGCAAGATCGATTGCGGGAGTCGTTGTTTCGTTTTTGGTGAAGCTGAATATCGCGAACGGGCCAGCGACTTTGCGATCGTCGAAAAATGATTCGGCGCCGTAGGTGTAGCCAGATTCAACGCGGAGAGCTTCGTTGAGTTCAGACGTGAAGCGCCCCCCGAAGATGGTGTTGACGACGCGGATGGCGACGCGGTCGGGATCGGTGGCGCTGACGCCGGTATTGCCGATCGCGAAGTAAACCTGTGACGCGTCGGGCTTGTCGATCAAGAGAAGTCGCTTCCCTTTGGACGGCGTGACGGGAGCGATGACTTCGCTTTTTGCGGTTCGTGCGGGCCATGCGCCGAAGATCTGCTCGAGCTTCGACTTCATCTCGTCGGCGTTGAATTCGCCCGCGACCGCGATGATCGTGTTCGACGGCGCATAGTTCGCTTCGTAAAACTTAGCCACGTCATCGCGGCGAATCTTGGTAAGCGAGACTTCGTCGCCGCTCGTTGAGCGTGCGTACGGGTGAGCGCCGTAAAGGTAGCCGGTGTAGTACGGAAGGATGACGGACTGCGGATCGTCTTTGGCGGCGCGAATCGCGTCGGCGGATTGTGCGAGCAGCTTCGTGGTTTCATCCTCGGGAAATGTCGGATGCAGCAGCGCATCGGAGAAGAGTTCGAGGCCGCGAGCGAGATCTTTGGTCAGAAATTCGACGTTGACCACCGAGTAGTCTGAGGTGGCTTCGGCCTCGAGCGATCCGCCAATGAAGTCGAGATCGGCAGCGAATTGTTGCGCGGTGCGCGTTTTCGTGCCTTTGCGTAGCAATTCGACTGTGATGTTGGCGAGTCCCTCTTGGCCCACGGGATCGGCTGCAGCGCCGGATTTGACGATCGTGGAAATATTGACGAGTGGGACTCCGTGCTTTACGAGCAGCAGGACGGTCAGGCCGTTTTTCAGAACGACTTTTTCGTGCGTCGGCATGCGCAGAGCTTCGGCACGCAGAGGCGCGAACGAAGCGGTGGCAAGACAAACGATCAGCATAGCAACGAGGAACGAAACAAACGCGATGAGTCGATTGGCCCAAGAGCGGGGGATTGTCATTGGGCCGCCTTCGACGCTTCCGGGAGCAGCGTCGCTACTGTGCGGTTGTTTGGACCAAAATACGTTTTCGCGACGCGCAGAATATCTTCTTTGCTGACAGCGGAATAATTTTTCGCAGCATCGAAGAGTTTGTTGTAATCACCAAAGAAAACTTCGTATGTCCCGATCGTGTTGGCGCGGCCGTTGATCGTTCGCATCTGGCGGTAAAACTCGACGAGACGAATGTTTTTCGCTTTTTCGAGTTCCTGATCGCTGA
>JAFAZL010000526.1 GCA_019239815.1 Acidobacteriota bacterium | reverse complement strand
GGGCGGGGCGGCGCTGGCTTCGGGTGCATGCGCATGATCCGGTTCGGAGGCGGGGGCCGGCGCAGAGCTCGAGTCGTGCGCCTTGGAGGGGTCAATTCCGAGCAACCGCAACCAATCGTCCGGTGGTGAGGGCACGCCCCAGACGTTGGCGGGAGCTTCGAGTTCGACACCGATCTGGTACAACTCACGAGGACTCATCGGAGGATGGATCGAGCGCACCTGGGCGCGCATCACAGGCGCAGCGTTTTCTCCATTGGCCTCAAGCACTTGCAAGCCAATCCAGGAACCTACGGCGTAATCGTGGCGCGATGGATACCGGCAGCCGTGCAGGTTGAGGCTGACGGCGGATGTGCGCTCCTGGAAGGACAAACCGAGTTTGGTTTGTCCCACGACAACCAGGGGGACGGTGCGATCAATGCGGGTACTTCGCCGGGACTCGATGCCCGAGAATCTGGCTGCTGCGCTCACTTCTTACCCTCCGACCTTGTGGACACAAAACGGTGACAATCCAGTGAGGAAGCGTACCACTGTATACACCTGCCGCAATAAAAAATTTATGTGTCGCGAGGTCAGGGCGGCGGAATTGGAGGAGCTAAGATTTCTTCGGGGAGCGAAGGTATGGCGCGTGCCGGGGAGTCGATGTAAACTATGCGGCCTACCCGCCTCAGCCTGAAAGAAGGCTGGGAAATCTGGGCCACTTACACCTGTGAACCCTAGACTCGCCGCGATCAGCGGTCCCCTACGCGATTCGACCTTTCCCTTTGAGGACGGATCGCTGACGATTGGCCGCGAGATGTCCAACCAACTCATTCTGGATGACAGTTTGGTGTCTCCGCAGCATTGCAAGCTGACGCGCGAGGCCGACGGCGCCGTTGTGGTTCACGACCTTGGCAGCACCTCGGGGACATTTGTAAACGGGTTGCCGGTGACGGAGAGGATTGTGGTGGCCGGCGATCAGGTTGTCGTTGGGGGCTCGGTATTTGTATTCCACGACGAAGAGGCGAAGGAGAACGAAACCGGAACGATTGTGCTGAGCGAGACGGCAAAGGCTGTGAGCGACGCTGCGGCCAAGACGCGGCTGAAGGGCGGGGACGTCCGGTATCTGCAGCCGGATGCGCTGGCGGCGTTGCCGAGTGGCGAGCGAACGGCGCGCGATCTGCAAACGCTGGTGAAGATTAGCACTGCGATCGGGTCGATAAGGGATGTTGAGTCGCTGCAATGGCAATTGCTCGGAATGATTTTTGATGTGGTGCCCGCGGAGCGCGGGGCGATTCTGGTGGGATCGGATGCGGAAGAGTTTTCGTCGGTAGTGGCATGGGATCGCGTTGCGGGACCACAGCATGCGGTGCCTGTGGATCGCGATCTGGCGCGGCAGGTTTTGGAAGAGGGCGTGGCCATTCTTAGCAACGAGAAGAATGGTGGGTCGGCTGGCTCGGCGCAGGAGGCTGGCGAGGGTGAGCCGGAAAAGCGGGCGGTGCATTCGCTGATGTGTGTGCCTTTGAATAACTTGGACAAGGCGATCGGGCTGATTTATCTCGATACGACGAATCCTGGCGCGCGGTTTTCGGATGAAGACTTGCAGTTGGTGACGGCGATTGCGGGCATCGCGTCGATGGCGCTGGAAAGCGCGCGGCAGGTGGAGTGGCTGGGTAGCGAGAATCAGCGGCTGCGCGCGGAAGTCGACCTCGATCACGACATGGTGGGCGACAGCGCGGCGATGCGCGAGGTCTATCAGTTGATTGAGCGCGTGGCGACGACGGATTCTACGGTGCTTGTTTACGGCGAGAGCGGGACCGGCAAAGAATTGTGTGCGCGGGCGATTCACCGCAATAGCGGGCGGCGCGATCAGCCGTTTGTGGCGATCAACTGCGCGGCGCTGACCGAAACTCTGCTGGAGAGCGAATTGTTCGGGCATGAGCGCGGGGCGTTTACCGGAGCGGTGACGCAGAAGCGCGGCCAGCTCGAGATGGCGAATTCGGGAACAATTTTCCTGGATGAAATGGGCGAGATCAGTCCGGCGCTGCAGGCGAAGCTGTTGCGCGTGTTGCAGGAACGCGATTTCATGCGCGTTGGCGGTACGCGGTCGATTCCGTTGAACATTCGCGTAATTGCGGCGACGAACAAGAATTTGCTGACTGCCACGAGAGAAGGTACGTTTCGCGAGGATCTGTACTACCGGTTGAATGTGGTGGCGATCACGATGCCGCCGCTGCGCGATCGGAAAGAAGACATTCCGCAACTCGCGAACTATTTTGCGGCGAAGTATGCAGAGAAATGCAATCGCCGGATTATGGGCATCTCGACGGACGCAGGCACACTGCTGAAGCAGTATGACTGGCCGGGGAATGTTCGCGAACTGGAGAATGCGCTGGAGCGCGCGGTCGTGCTCGGCTCGTCAGGAATGATTTTGCCAGAGGATTTGCCGGAGACGCTGCATGAGACGCCGGCGCAGTCGATGCGGTCGTCGACGTATCACGAGGCGGTGCGGCAGTTGAAGCGGCAGCTGATTTTGACGGCGATGGATCAGTCGGAAGGGAAGATTACCGAGGCGGCGCGGCTGCTGGGAGTGCATTCGAACTATTTGCACCGATTGATACGGAATCTGGATTTGCGGCTGGCGCTGAAGAAGAAGAGTCAGGGCTAAGCCGTCTTCCTCCTGTGTTGTTCTGCTTTTCATTCTCCATTCCCATCCTTTTCGCAATCCTATCTTGATAGATAGACCGATCTATCTGATCGGATAGATTTCTGAGTGTTCCAGCGATGCAGCACCTCCGTTCGCTTTGCTAAGTCGTTTCGTTTCAATACTTCAATGAAGCTGATGTGCTGTTCCCTGGATGGTCTTCGAGATGCTTTTTCCGTGGGTGTGGATCGAGCGAAGCAGGTCGAAAGGAGACCTACCATGAAAAAGCACATCTCACGCATCGTTGCCATCGCCGTGATCGGCTTGGTGACGTTTTTCGCGATTCCCAATCGCGTCCAGTCTGCACCGGTGTTCAAAGGGCAGTTCACGTTGACGAATGATGTTATTTGGAACGGCACCGAACTACCGGCCGGTGAGTATGACTTCACGCTGAACTCCACGGCGATGCCGGCAAAGATCCTGCTGCATGGGCCGAACGGATACATGTTCGTGCTGACATCGGCAGTTTCCGGCAAACAGCAAGGTGAAACCAGCAGTCTGACAGTCGAGCGCCGTAACGGCGAGCGATACATCAGCAACCTGTACCTCGCGGATCTCGGAATCGATCTCCGGTACCGAGCGCCGAAGCTGAATGAGAAGGTCATCGCGCAGGGTCCGGCGACGGTTGAACACATCGCGATTGCGATGAACGGCAAGTAAGAGAACTCAGCAAGCTCAACAAGGACTCCGAACGTTCCTCCTCCGGAGGCAGGCCGCAACCCACCAACCACCGACCCAAACCGCGGATTGCCTCTGGATTCCTCAATAAAGAAAACCCCGCAAGCTCGAAAGGCTTGCGGGGTTTTCGTCTTTCTGGATGATTGCGAAGGCTAGAACGGCAAGAGCGAGAGATCGACGTTGCCGCCGGAGAAGATTACGGCAAGCTTTGGTTTTGCGCCGTCGGGACGTGGAGGAAGATTCAGAGCGGCAACTGCGCCGGGATTCAGGAGGGGAGCGATTGCTACGGCGGAGGAAGGCTCGATGACGATTTTGAGGCGCTCCCAGATGAAGCGCATGGCGGAGATAATTTCGGCTTCGGTGACGCGGAGGACGCCGGCGAGATTTTCGCGAAGGATGGCGAAGGTGCGCGGGGAGAGAGAGGCGCGGAGGCCGTCGGCGATGGTGTCGGCGGAATCGATGGACTGGAGCGCGCCGGATGTGATGGATCGATAAGCGTCATCGGCGTTGGCGGGTTCGCAGCCGAAGACGCGAGTTGCTGGGCGGATCGCGCGGGCGCTGAGGCAGGTGCCGCTGAGGAGACCGCCGCCGCTGACGGGCGCGAAGAGCGCGTCGAGATCTACGACGTCTTCGAGGAGCTCTTTGGCGGAGGTGGCTTGGCCGGCGATCACGCGGTCGTCGTCGAACGGGTGGACGAGAGCGGCGTGCGTTTCGATCAGGATGCGATTGCAGGTTTCGTTGCGCGAGGTCATCGTCGGTTCGCAGAGGATCACGCGGCCGCCATAGCCTTCAATGGCCTGGCGTTTTACGGCCGATGAATTCTTCGGCATCACGATCCAGGCCGGTACGCCGCGCCACGCGGCGGCACAGGCGACTGCGGCGCCATGATTGCCGCTCGATTGAGTGACGATTCCGTGGCGGACTTCGTCGTCGGTCAGCGAAAAGATGGCGTTGGACGCTCCGCGGATTTTGAACGAGCCTGTCTTTTGCAGATTTTCACATTTGAAGAAGACTTGAGCGCCGATCATCGCATTGAGCGATGAGGAGGTCATGATGAGCGCGCGGTGGATGCGCGGCGCGATGCGCGCGTGCGCGGCTTGAATCGCTTCCCAGGTTACCGGCTGGGTGTTGGATTTCGTTTCCACTTTTGTTTCCGTGTGGCTGCTCATGGATATCTTATGTAGCGGATTCGCGCAATGCGGGGAACAGCCATTATGGAGTGGCGTTGTGGTTCAAAAGATTTCTCGTTGAACCCGCGTTTTCGATTCGGCACTGGGGGTATCACGTTTCGACACAAATTTTGGTTGTGTGTGGAAAATTGTCGTTACATTGGTTTGTGACGCGTGATGAACGAATTCTCACTTGACCTCGCGCGTCCCTCTGCTAGTGTTGGGCTCCCCTTCCTCAATCGTGAAAACTGCCCATTTTCATTGTCCCGAGGAGACCTCCCCTATGGATGCATCCGAACGACGAGTGCTGACACGCTTTAACATTCGCACGCCGCTGCGATTTCGAACCATGAGTCTCGCGGGAGACAGAAGCGATCATTTTACTGAGGCGATCAACGTTTCGCGCGGCGGATTCTATTTTGCGACGTCGGCCCCGCTGAAGATGGGGATGCCGATCGAGGCGACGCTGAAATTGCCGGCGGAAGTCACCGGGGACGAGGCGCGAATGACTTGTTGTACGGCGCGAGTGGTGCGCGTGAAGACTCAGCCGTATCGGGATGGCCGCATCGGTTTTGGAGTGGAG
>JAFAZL010000461.1 GCA_019239815.1 Acidobacteriota bacterium | reverse complement strand
CGGCGCTTTTGACGATGATTTTGCCGACGGCCGCGCTGCCGGTGAAAGCGACTTTGTCCACGCCGGGATGCGCGACGAGCGCGGCGCCTGCCGTTTCTCTGAAGCCGTTGATGATATTGACGACTCCGGGCGGGAGGCCGACTTCTTCGATGTAATTCGCGAACTCAAGGGCGGTCAGCGGAGTCTGCTCGGCCGGCTTCAAAACGCAGCAACAACCAGCTGCGATCGCGGGAGCAAGCTTCCACGCGGCCATGAGGAGCGGATAGTTCCACGGAATAATCTGCGCGGCGACGCCGACCGGCTCTCGCATCGTAAAGCTGAGCGCGTTGGCGGGCACTGGATTCACGCTTCCAGTGACTTTTGTGGCGAGGCCACCGTAATACTCGAAACAAGTCGCGACATCAGCGATGTCGTACTCGGCTTCGACGATCGGCTTGCCGGAATTGCGGCACTCGAGATCGGCTAGTGCTGCGGTGTTTTGCCGGATTTTGTCGGCGAGCTTGAAAAGAATGCGGCCGCGATCTTGCGCGGTCGTTTGACGCCAGGGTCCATTGTCGAAGGCTTCGCGCGCGGCTTTAACAGCGGCATCGACGTCGGACTTGCCGGCTGCCGAAACATTGGCGATTACTTCTTCCGTCGAGGGATCGTAGACCGGGAATGTTTCGCCGCTTGCGGCTGCGACCCATTGGTTGTTGACGAAATTTCTGTAGGTCTTCGCGTTTGACGCTGCGCTTGTGGTGGTTGCCATCCTGGGCCTCCGTCACATCTACTGACGATTCTAAAGCGAGTACGGTGTGCCGTGCCGCTACGCTACGGGTGCTACTGATATCTTCCTTGCAGCTTTGCGGCGGCCGTAGACGAAAAAGAAAAACGCCGCAAGGCCGACGAAAAGCAATGTGCCGCCGAACATCCACACTTCATACGACATGATCGAGGTGATCTGTTGAGCCGGGAAAAAGGCCAGTGCGATGCCGAGAATCGTCGTGATCAATCCGCTGACGCCCGCTAAGAGCAACGTTGTCTTGCTGTAGCGACCGCGGACGAAGTTCTCATCCGTCGCGAGTTTCAACAATGCGCCAAACATGTAAAGAAACGGGACAAGCTGCAACACCACCGCTAGCGACAAGAGCTTCTGAAATGTTTCCTGCACTCCCGCGCCGCCAGAAAAATTGACGATCACCAAGATCATCGACACGGTCGCGTGGACGATCAGCGCGGCGTATGGCGTCGCATATTTGGGATGCACTTTGCCGAGCCATGCGGGCATGTAGGAGTCGAGGCCGGCGACAAACGGGATGCGCGCAGAACCTGCGAGCCAGGCAGAGCCGATCCCTGCGATAGATAAACTCAACAGCAGCGCGAACGGCGCGATGATCCAGGATGCGTTGACTCTCGCGGCCATACTACCGACCGCTTGCACGATACCTTGCAAGACGCTGATGTCTTTCTTGCTGACGGCGATGAGAAGGGTCAACGTTGCGCCGATATAGAGAACTCCGGAGAGAACGCCTCCCCACGCAACTGCGCCGGGTAGAATCTTTTGAGGATTTTCGATCTCGTCGCCCATGACCGATGCGAGCTCGAGTCCAACCAAGCCAAAACAAATCACGCCAAACGAATTCAGCACAAAGCGCGGGTTCGCCGGAATCTGAAAGTCGGCGGCAGTGATGTTGGTTCCGAATCGCAGGTAAACGATCACGCCGAGTCCAATTAAAACCGCTGCAGCGATGCCGGTGCCGATTGCTCCGAGATTGTTGATCCATTTGCCGACGCCTAGACCAACGACATTTAGGATCACGAGAATCGCGAGCAAAGTCAGAGCGGAACCAAGCGCGAACGATTTGCTGTCGGCCAAACCTTGATGCCCGCTGCCAAGCGCGAATACGGAGACGCCGACGAAATAGAGCATCACTGTGGGCACGTACATCATGTTGTTGGTCCAATAGCACCAACCGGAGAGGAAGCCGTGGAAATCGCCGAAGACTTCTTTTGCCCAGAGATAGACACCGCCTTCACCCGGATAGCGATGCGCGAGTTCGATGACGGCGATGCCCTGCGGCCAGAAGAAAAGCAGCAATGAGATGAGCCATAGCCAGATCGTGACGCCGCCGTTTGCGGCGATCGACGGAACGACGTTGAGATTGAAAACGGCGACGACGAAAAGGAGAACGAGGTCCCAACGGCCAAGCACGCGGCGCAGATGCGGCGCATCCGCACTTACGCTTGCTTGTGATGTGGTGGCCTCGTTCGACAACGATCCGCTCCTGGTTCGTGCGCCGACTACCGACTAGTGGCCGGTAGCGCCTACCTTGGCGGCACCACGCTCTTGCTGGGCCTTCGCCAGGGACGGGGCGATTTCTTCGAAAACGGCGAGATGCTTCGCGATGTCTGCTTCGGTGTGCTGCACCGAGATCGTCCACTGCTCGTCCCACCAGTACGGCTGGGCGAGCACGCCGCGATTCACCATCGCGAACCAGTAGTGACGCCAGAGGTCGACGTCGATCGTGGTCCAGTCGCGATAGTTCTTGATCTCTTGCGGATATAACATCAGCGCGCCGTTCACTCCGGCGCTGGCGATGTAGGCTTTCAGCCCGACCTTCGCGACAATCGCGCGATAGCCGTCGGTGAGCTGTTTACTCAGCTTGTCGGTGTGCGCGTAGGCTTCCCGAGTCAGAACTTCGCGGAAGGTTGCGAGTCCCGCCGCCATCGCGACGCGATTCGTATTGTAGGTACCACCGTGGAAGACTTTGTGTTGCGCGATGAGGTCCATGACCTTGCGGCTCGAGCCGAACGCGCCAAGCGGAAGTCCGCCGCCGATCGATTTCGCGAGGCAGATCATGTCGGGCTTCACGCCGAAATATTCGCTCGCGCCACCCCATGCGAGCTTCGCGCCGGTTTTTACTTCGTCAAAAATCAGCAGCGCGCCATTTTTGTCGCACAGATCGCGAAGGCCTTGTAGGAATCCGGGCTGCGGAATGCACAAACCGACGTTCATCAGAATCGGCTCGAGAATAATTGCCGCGATCTGGCCGGGATTTTCTTTGAAGCGGCGTTCGACGCTGCCGAGATTGTTGAAGCTGGCGACGACGACGTTCGCGACGGCTGACTTCGGGATACCGCCGCCACCGGGAACGGAGTTCGGAGCGTCGGGATCGCCGTATTCCTCGGCCTTTGGCTTCACACTCACCAAAGCGGTGTCATGTAAACCGTGATACGAACCCTCGAACTTTATGATTTTGTCGCGATTCGTTGCGGCCCGTGCGATGCGGCAGGCATGCATCGTGACTTCGGTACCGCTCGAACCGAAGCGCACCATTTCAACTGGATAGCGCTTGCAGATTTCTTCGGCGAGTTCCCATTCCTGGTCGTGCGGCATGCCGAAGGTCGTGCCTTCGTGTAGCTTTTGTTCGACAGCTTTCACAACAGCGGGATGACAGTGACCCGCCATCAACGCGCCGAAACAAAGGTTGTGATCGATGTACTCGTTTCCGTCGATGTCGTGGATCCTGCTGCCTTTTCCATCCTTCACAAAAATCGGATACGGCTCGTAGTGGCGATAGTTGCTAGCTACCCCAAGCGGGATCCGTTCGAGAGCGCGCTTGTGAGCGGCCGCCGACTTCGGCGTACGCTTTTCGTATAGAGCGACTTCCTTGTCGAGTGCTTGGTACATACAAACTCCGTTGCATGCAGGTCTGTTCCCTGCGGTCAGTTTGTTTTGCCAATCGCTGAGATGACGACCGTTAGAGCCCGTCATCGCAGGCATGAAGGCGCGACCCTTGCGAGTCGCGCCTACAACGCCAAATCAATTTTATCCGGTTCGCGCTAGAACCTGAACTTCAGCGAGAACTGGACCAGCCGCGGATCGCGCACGTGCTGGACCTGGCCGAACGTGCTTCCGGTGTTGGAAACGTTGCCATCCACGCTGTAAAACTGGGCGTGATTCCAGATGTTGAAGACGTCGCCGCGGAACTCCATGTTCCAGCGCTCGCCAAAGTGCGTCTCTTTCATGAAGCTCATATCCCAGTTGTTGATGCCAGGACCGCAACAGATCGAGCGTGGTGCGTTGCCGATGGTGCCGGGCGCGACGGTCGCGTTGGTGAAGAGCGCCGGATCAAAAACGAAGCCGTTGTTCTTTCGGATATCTTGCGTGTGGAACGGCGCAGTCAGGTTCGGCTCGCCAGGAAACTCAAACAAGTCAGTCGAGTCGAGTTCTTCGATGTCGCTCTGAGATGTGATGCGGACTGGGAAGCCGCTTTGGAACGTGAGAATTCCGGAGAGTTCCCAGCCGTCGAGCAGCTTGCCCTTGAAGCCGTCGAACTTCGGGACGGGCAGATCCCACACGTAGTTGAAGACGAAGCGATGGCGCGCGTCGTAGGCTGAGAGTCCGTAGGTCGCGTTGAAGTCCAACGGATTGAGCGCACTTTCGAAACTCGACGCGTTGTCCATTGTCTTGCTAAAGGTATACGAAGCCTGAAATTGCAGGCCGTGGTTCAGATTCTTCTGGAAGAGCGTCTGCAACGAGTTGTAGTTCGATTTCGCCACAGTATTTTCGCTAAAGATACCTGAGAAAACGGGCGTGCCGTCAGACGGGCAACCGATGCCAGTAAGAGGTTGACAGAGTGGCGACGAATACTTTCGCAATCCTACAAGCGTGATTGGATTCGCCAGAACGCCGGCCGGAACGGTCAGGCCGCCGCTGCCCGCGTTGTAAGGAAGCTGGAACCCACCAGCGGGAATCACCGTCCCCGCCGGAATCGTATAAGCGGTATCTTCGCCGAACGGGCCGCAGGTACCAGCGCCGAGAATCGTGTTCAGCTGATTGCACGTGGTCGGATTGCCCGGATTCGCTTCGTAGCTCGCCAGCAAACGATGTCCCTGCGAGCCGACGTATCCGATCTGAAACAGAATGTCGCCCGGCAATTGGCGCTTGATTGTGAGGTTGTATTGATCGGAATACTGCAAACGCAGGTCCGGAGGAAATGCACCGAAGAATGTCATCGGGCGGAACTGCGACCAATCGATCGCTTGACCGCGCGGCGGATTCAAAATGCCATTGAATGGGTTGGGGAAAGTAGTGCCGCTCTGGCTGACGTAGGGCGTTTGCAGGAGTGGAGCAGAGATGAAGTTGCTCCCGCCAAACGGAGGCTCAGCGCTGAACTGCTCCAGCACAAGTTGCTCGATCGGATTGTAGAAAATCCCGTAGCCCATGCTGACGCTGGTTTTTCCTGGGCCGCCAAAGAGCTTGCCGAGGAACCCATCCTTCCAGTTCGGGCTCCAGGCAAGGCCGAGGCGCGGCGCGAAACCTTTGTAATAGGTATTCGTGAGTGCATTGGGGACGCTTTTATCTCCGGGGAACACGAGACCGACAGGAGTTACGCCTGCCTGGTCGCAATTCGTGATACTGCCCGCCACATAGAGCGGACTGGTCGTCGGCAGTGTGCAGGGGTAGATTGTTGAGACTTCACCCGCACGGAACGTCTGGACTTTCTTTCCGATGTCGGTCAACGGAGTGTTCATTTCCCAACGAACGCCGTAGTTGAGCGTCAGGTTGGGCTTGATTTTCCAGCTGTCCTGCGCGAACAGATATACGGACGTGCTGCGGACGAGTTCGTGTTGCGCTGAGCCTTGGAAGTAGGAGTTCCCAAGGCCGAGGAGGTAGTTGGGATAGGCGTCTGAAAAGCCGAGGTCGTTACCGACCGGACCATTTGGACTCGACTGAAATGACATGTCGCCGTTGACATCGAAATAGAGGAGCTGATCGAACATCTGATAGCGAACGTCGCCCCCAAACTTGAGGCTATGGTTGCCGATGATTTTGCTGAAGTTGTCGCTGAACTGATAGGTGTTGCCGGTCTGCGGAAGCTGCCCATTGAAGTTGTTGCCGATGGTAAAGCCTCCGCCCACGTCGATGAAGGGCACCCCTTCGACCTTGGAACCGAGACCGGTGTGAATTCCGAAGTCGGCACTGGTGCCGAGTGGAACGCCAGCGTCGTTAATCAACGCCGTGTCGGAGGTGCCAGTGAAGCAGAACGCGGACGCGGCCCCGGTGCCGCACGAACTTTGGATCGCACCAGTGCGCGTCGGCGTATCGAACTTGAGCTGTCCTTCGCGGAAATAGCTGAAACGTGCTTCGTTAACCGACGTGGCGCCGATTGTCCACGTGTGAGTTGTATTGATCTGCTGGGTGCGCGTTGCGTAGACGCCAGGGAAGTTGCCCGTCGTCGCGCCCGAAGCCTGGAACTTCGCGAATGGATCAAGGGTATTGTCGTCGTCAAAGTAATAGTAGATCGCGAGTTTCTGGTTGTTGTTGATGGCGTGATCGACGCGAATCTGGAATTGATCGCCGCGATCGGTTTTGTTCGGCGTAATCTGCACGCCCCCACTTCCGCCGGCGCCCGGCACGTATTGCAATAGACTCACCGCGACCGGATCGAAGCAAGTCGTCGGGATCTGGAAGTTCGGAAAGATTGTGCTGTAAGGCACGGGCGCTCCGCCTCCCGCCACC
>JAFAZL010000433.1 GCA_019239815.1 Acidobacteriota bacterium | reverse complement strand
TCGTGTGCACGAAGTCGTTCGATGGGCGCCTGCCGAAGACGGAATATCGCCTGACGGCGGCGGGTCGCAAAGCGCTGGAACGCTATCTGAATCACATGGAAGCCTTGATTCGCGCAACGCGCGAAGGCTAGAGCCACAATTTTTTTTGTCCCCGTACTTTGCATTGCAGAGTAGTTTGCATTAGTTAGTAGACAATAAGGAAATGAGCAGCTACGGAGACCAACGATGTCGATACACACGATACTCAGTCAGGGCCAAATCACGGTAATTCCGTCGGAGATTCCACAGCAGCCTGCGCCTCCTGCAAGACGCCTGCATGTCGCGATTATCTCGGATGGCAACGGGCGCTGGGCGACGTCCCGCGGATTGCCCCGCTCGGCCGGGCATCGCGCCGGAGCCCAGGCGGCCCGCGCGATCATCGCCGCCGCGCCAAAGATGGGCATTCACACGCTCACTCTGTTCGCACTGTCTTCAGCAAACTGGAAGCGGCCCCAGACCGAAGTTGCCGGCATTCTTCGCATACTCCACGAGTATCTCCTGACCGAAACGCAACATTGCATCGAAGGCGGCATTCGCCTCAGCATCATCGGGCGGCGCGATCGGCTCTCGGCACATTTGCGGCGCACGGTCGTCGATTCCGAGGATGCAACGGCGCGCGGCGCCCGTTTGCACCTCCGTCTGGCCGTCGACTATTCGGCGCGCAACGCGATCTTCAGCGCGGCTCGTCGATTCTACAAATCGACCGAACTTTCAGAGGAAGCATTCGCCGATGTGATGGCCGAAGCTCGCGGGGGCGCACCCGACGTTGACCTCTTGATCCGCACCGGTGGCGACCAGCGTATTTCGGATTTCCTCTTGTGGGAGTGCGCCTTCGCAGAGTTCTTCTTCATCCACAAACGCTGGCCCGATTTCACGGTGGACGACCTGCGATCAGCCCTTCAGGAATTTGGCTCGCGCGAACGCACCCGCGGCGCCCTGCCTTCTTCCGAAATCGACGCCATCGCCGGCTAACCCGGTAGCGCTGGCGTCCCACCGGCGCTTTTCCGCCCGACAGGCTCGATCGACGCGGTAGCCATGGTTCAGCGCCAGACGCTCCGTAACCGTCACATCTTAAATAGCTTTACTTCACTCGCTCCCGCAGCCCGCCGGTATTCCCCGCACACTCCCGCCGGCAATAAACCTCTTATAATCATATCCTTGCGCGATGTAGCCGTGCAACCCCCTTAGAATGAGGTCCTTATGCAAAAACCCTCCGGGGGAGGAGGCACCCACCCCATCCAGATCTGCGGATTTCCGCATCCTGACGTTCTAGTCCCGCCCGTCGTCTATACCTCAGGAGCAAGGCATGGGAACAATGGGACTTGCACTGCCCTGGGAGCATAGAATCCCTCCCGTACCGCGCGACCGGGAGAGGCGTTTGGAACTCCGTGACCCCGCTTCGCTGGCCGGACTCGATCCGGCGGCGGAAGCGGCTAGGGCCGAGGACTCCGCACTGGCAGCCGCCTGCCAGGCCGGAGACTTGCGCGCGTACGAGCAACTTTTCGCGCAACAGGGCACGCGCATGAAAAACCTCGCGCGGAATCTTTTAGGGAACCCGCTCGACGCCGAAGACGCGGTGCAGGAAACATTCCTCAAGATCCAGCGCAGCATCGCCGGTTTCCGCGGCCAATCGAGCTTTGTGACCTGGACATTTCGGATTCTGGTGAACACGTGCCATGATGCGCGCCGCAAACGGACGCGGAAGAAGGAAGTCGCGCATGAAGATCTGGCACAAGGCGACGCGCCGCCGATCGAGCCGCGCGCGCCGGGTTCGCATCCGTCGCTGAAAATGGCGCTCGAGCGAGCGCTGGCGGAACTAACGCAGCATCAACGCGACGTGTTCCTGTTGTACGAAGTCGAAGGCTTCAAGCATTCGCAGATCGCAGAGACCCTGGAGATTACGGAAGCCGCCTCGAAGAACACGTTGTTCCAGGCGAAAAAGAATTTGCGAGCGATGCTCGAACCGCCGCGCAGCAGTGACGCAACAAGTGCAGGCTGATTGGGCGCAGGCTGAACGCGGCGCGATGGGTATCGAAGAATTTGTGCAGTACGGTACGGTGAAACGCGATGAATGTAACTTGCAGTGATCGAGATAGTATTTTTGAGGACGGAACTCCGGCGCAGTGGGCAGCGCTGGAGGCGCATGCGGCCACGTGCGCGTCCTGCGCGGAAGAAGTTCGCGCATGGAAGGCGCTGAGTATCGCGGCCGCCGAGCTGCGAGATTACTCGCCGGCGCCGGCAGTCTGGTCTCGGCTCGAATCCTCACTCACTGCGAACGCGACTCCTGTGACGGCACCGTCCTGGCGTGATCGCATGTCGGCGTGGCTTGGCTTCTCGCTTTCTTGGCAACTTGCGTCGGTCAGCGCGTTTGCGGTTTTGCTCCTTGTCTCCGGCGGACTGATTTATCGGCATCCGACAGTGGCTCCGCAAAAGCCAGATGCTACGCACTCCGCGCAGGATCCGCTGTTGAAGACAAAGGCACTCGATGACGTCGAGAAAGCGGAAACCGCCTACGTGCAGGCCATCGACAAGCTTGCCGCCGATGCCAAGCCTCAACTCGACAAACCGGAAACTCCACTGATGGCAAGCTACCGAGAAAAGCTTCAGGTGCTGGACAGCGCCATCGACGATTTACGCGCTCAAGCTGGAGAGAATCCATCCAACGCGCATTTGAGGTATCAATTGCTGGCGATGTATCAGGAAAAACAGAAAACGCTCGAGGATGTTCTGGAGGCGAAGCGATGAGCTGTCGCCGATTCCATTCGCAGTGGCGCTGGTTCGCGGCAGCTTTGCTCCTTCCCGCGTGCGGATTTTCGGCGATCGCGCCGGTCACCCTTGCCGCGGCACCGAGCCCTGCCCAGGAACAGGTTTCACGTGATTTTCAGAAGACGCTCTCTCTCGGCGGGGGCCAGAGCTTTTCGATTGAAAACAAATTTGGCGAAGTGCGCGTTCACGGAGAGTCCGGTCGCGACGTGAAGATCAGCGCCACCATTCGCGTGCAGGCGAGTTCACGCGACGAGGCTGACGCCTACGCTCAGAAAGTGCAGATCGACGTCCAGCAGAGCTCCAGTGGCATCCAGGTTCGCACCATTTATCCAGGCGAAGAACACCGGCTGCTTCACGGTCGCAACACTTCGTATTCCGTGAATTACGACATCGCGATGCCATCCGACGCGCCGCTGGTCATCAAGAACAGCTTCGGTAGCGTCACAGCCACTGGCGTTCACGGCCGCTCCGACATCGATAACAGTCACGGTTCGCTCACGGTTCACGAGGGCGGGCCGTCGAAACTCAACAATTCGTTCGGCAGTATCGAACTGCGCGACGCTAATGGCGATGCATTCGTG
>JAFAZL010000427.1 GCA_019239815.1 Acidobacteriota bacterium | reverse complement strand
ACGAATGGAATTACGAGTGTGACGTCGAGTGTTGCTACGGTTGCGGTGGGTTCGTCGATCACGACGAATCCGGTCGGCTTGACGTTGCGGCCGACGCAGGTAGGAACGTTCTCGGTGGCGGCACAAGGGCTGGGGCCGTTTACGTATCAGTGGTATCAGATTCCGTCCGGCGGAGGTGCGGGTGCGGCAATTTCGGGCGCGACCTCGGCGGTGTACACGACGCCGGCGGTCGATAACACATATAACGGGGCGAAATATTATTCGGTCGTGACGGACTCGTGCTCGACGCCACTGAACAGTGCGAATGCGAATTTGACGGTGACGGCGGGCAATGCGTCGCCGACGATCATCACGCAGCCTGTGAGTCAGACGGTGGCGCCGGGGGGGACGACCTCATTTACAGTGGTAGCTTCGGGAACGCCCACGCTGACGTATCAGTGGTACGTGATTCCAGCGGGAACGACAACGCGGAATGCGATCCCGGGTGCGATCTCGGCGACGTACAACGTGCCCGCGACCTCGACGGCCAACGCCAACAACGGCGATCAGTATTACGTGGTTGTTTCGAACGCCCACGGGCAGGTGCTCTCGCAGGAGGCCACGCTTGCCGTGGGCACAGGCATTGTGATCACGCAGCAGCCACAGACGCAGTACATCAACGTGGGCGACACAGCGACGTACACCGTCGGGGCGACATCGAGTGCACCGTTGACGTATCAGTGGTACGAAGCGCCGTCGGGAACTTCGACGTTCTCGGCAATTGCGGGCGCGACAAATCCGACGCTGAATTTTGGCCCGGGAGCGACGGGCGACACTGGCGACGTGTTCAAGGTCGTCGTGAGCAACGGATCATCGACGGCGACGAGCAACTCGGCCGCACTGTTTGTCGGGCCACTGACACAGGTTCCTAATCTTTGCAACACCAACTGGTCGGCGATTGGCAACGCAATCCCGCAGTCGGGGTGCAGTTATCAGCTCACTGCGGCGACGAACAATCAGCACGGCGAACTGGTTTGGCCGTCTTTGGTCGCGACGGGCGACATGACACTGAGTTTCACGATGACGTTAAGCAATCCAAGCGCGACGCCGGCGGATGGGTTCACGATTGTTCTGGGCGACCCATCGCTGGGAGCGACGCCAACGAGCATCGGCTTGGTCGGCCAAGGCTTGGGAGCTAAGGGAATTCCGGGGTTGGTGTTCGAGTACGACGACTATCACAACGCGGGTGAACCGGCGGTGCCGTATTTTGCGGTGACCCGAGGTGAAACCGCGCAATTTGAGAATCCTTACTATGCGTACAACGGAAACATTCCGACATTGGTTGCTGTTGGGCAGACGATCACACACAACTACGTCCTGACCATCGTGAACAACGTCCTGACGGTAACGCTGGATGGCACGGAAGTGGTGAACACGCTGATCAATCCACCGGCGGTCGCGTATGTGTACGTGACGGCGTCGACGGGTGGGTCGTATGAACAGGCGGTGATCAGCAATGTG
This sequence comes from Acidobacteriota bacterium, assembly GCA_019239815.1. The sequence goes on along the minus strand of JAFAZL010000427.1, from coordinate 1,645 downwards.
TCGTCGGTGATTACGCCGCCGCCGAACTGAGGGTTGACTGGTGACTTGTGACCGGTGACTGGTGAAACCGCCGCGAAGGAGAACAGTAGGAAGGTTTTGACGAGAGACGTTGAGATGGGGGAAACACGATGCGATCGATTTTTGTAGCAGCTGCGTTGCTTCTGGCCGGCGCATTCGCTTCTTCGACATACGCGCAAGAGGGCATCAGCGGAGATGCCGCCGCGACGTATCAATGGGTGCATACAAATGCGGGGCCGGGACAATGCGGATGCTTTGGGTTGAACGGCGGCAGTGTTTCGGCTTCGTGGGACGTGCGCGGGCCGTGGGCTGTGGTTGCGGATTTCAGCTCCGGGACGACGACGGGTGCGCCGACGGTAGGAAGCTCGCTGACGCTGACATCGGGATTGGCGGGCGCGCGGTATGAGTTGCCTCGATTGGGGCGCAACTGGATTCATGGAGCGCATCGCGTGCAGCCGTTCGCACAGATCCTTGTGGGAGTTTCGCATGCGGGCGGAGGCGCGGCTGGGATTGGCGATGGAACGAATCGTTTTGCGGCGCGCGCTGGCGGAGGCGTCGATGTTCCGGTGAGCCGGCGCTTCTCGCTGCGCGGACAGGTGGATTATTTTGCGACGACGTTTGCGAACGCGACGAACGATCACCAGAACAATCTGCTGATCGGCGCGGGCATTGTTTATCACTGGTCGTTCGCGAAGTAGCGGCCGACCTTCGGACGACTGCAATTCACGAATATTCTTCCGATACCGACATATTGGCGCCGCACAGCGCGTTGAGTGGACTTAGCGGAGTTTTCATCCGAAGTAGTAGAATCGGATGAACATGGCTTCGCACGCTGCTTCCATTCTTCAACCGCGCGTCGGCGCGGGTGTTTTGCTAGTCGATGAGCATGAGCGCGTTCTGTTGACTCTGCGCAAAGCGGCGCCTGAAGCGGGTTGCTGGAGCATTCTCGGCGGCAAGGTTGATTTTCTCGAGACCGTCAAGGATTGCGCGATCCGCGAAGCCTATGAAGAAGCGGGCGTGCGCGTCGCGATTGAACGACTGCTGTGCATCACCGATCACTTGCTGCCGGCGGAGAATCAGCATTGGGTGTCGCCGTCGTATCTGGCGCGCATCGTTGAAGGCGACGTTTACAATCGCGAGCCGCACAAGTCAGAAGTGGTGCAGTGGTTTGGGTTGGATGAACTGCCGGAAAATTTGACGATGACGGCGCGCAACGCGATTGCGGCGTACCGTGGCTCTACTTCAGCGCCTTCGACGAAATAAGGCAATTCCTTCCCCAGTCGCAGGTCCATGGCTTGATCCAAATGCTGTGAGCAGAGTGCTCTTTTCGTTTTAATGGCGGAATTCGATATTTCCGGTCGCTTCGGGGCTCCGGTAAACTGGCCGTTATGAATTGGAGAACCCGGCTCTGTCGCTCCATCGGGCGCTCGCACTTTGTCCGGCGGCGTAAGAGGTGAGCGGTGGGAAGCGCTCGCGACGCGACTGGCTGCGGGAGACTTCACGTCTTGCGCTGGGTATTCCTCTAGGCGCGCTGTCGCTGACGGAACTTGCCGCGATGGAAGCGGCTGCGTCGGAGAGCGCGGCGAAATTATGGCCGCAGCCCGCGCCTCCGTATCCGGGCGAACCT
>JAFAZL010000422.1 GCA_019239815.1 Acidobacteriota bacterium | reverse complement strand
CGCCGACGTAGGGCGAGCCTTTGAAGCCGTAGCGGCCGGTGACGTTGCCGTCGGAGAGATTGTATTCGTCGTAGAGATCGGTGACGGGCGCGCCTGCGACCGCAACCTTCCAGAAGTTGTAGTGGCCGATGAGCCAGCTCGTCATGTAGCCGCCGTAGCTCCATCCGGAGACCGCGATTTTATTTTCGTCGATGATGTTGAGTTTTTTGATCGCGTCGATGCCGGCGATGACGTCTCGGCCGGGGCCGTCGCCCGCATCGTTGAAAATCGCGCGCTGGTAGGCGTTGCCGAGATTGTCGCTGCCGCGATAGTTGGGCGAAAAGACGAGGAAGCCGCGCGACGCGAGATACTGCGCGAAGAAACTGAATGCAGTGATTGAAGATGCGGTTGGTCCGCCGTGGATGTAGAGGACGAGCGGATATTTTTGATCCTTGTTGTAGTCGGGTGGGTAAATCAGGACGCCGTCTTCGTTGAAATTGTCGGGGCCTTGCCATTCGATTTTTTCGGCTTTGCCGAGTTTGAGCGCGGCGATGTTGGCGTTGAAGTTGGTGAGGCGGCGGGGCGTGTCATTGGCCGACGCCATGTAGTACAGCTCGGATGGCTGCGTCGGAGTCGAGCCGGTGAACGCGATTTCGCCTTTGCGGCCGACGAAGGCGTCTACCCAGAAAGCCCATGCGGGGCTGATGTCACCGAGGTTGAGTTTTTTCGGCTGCGCGTTTGCGGCGAGCGGCTGAAGCCACATGGAAACCTGCGTGGCGTCGTGGCCGCCGACGAGCATCGAGTTGCTGTCGGGCATCCAGATGACGCGCGCGATGTTGTGATCGATCGCACCGGTAGCGAGTGTGCCGTCGGCGGGCGAGCCGCCTGAGGCTGCGGGCGTTGGCGCGACTACGATTTCGATTTGATTATTGGGATCCGAATCGCGCGGGTACCAGTAGGCGATTTTGTTGCCGTCGGGGGAGAAGAGGCCGAAGCTCTCGAATTTTTCGTGCGTGGTGACGCGGCGCATCGCTCCGGAGTCGATGTCGATGATTTGCAGCGTGGTCAGGTCGGCGTCGCCGAATTGAGGATGCTCCTGTCGCGTGAAGAGGATGGATTTTCCGTCGGGCGACCAGTTGATGGGCGAGGCGGGCGAGCTTGGCGGTGCGCTTTTTGCGAGGCTCCAGGTGCCTTGGGTAAGGCGTCGTGGTTTGCCGCCTTCGGCGGCGACGAGCCAGAGATGCGATGGCGTTGGCGCGGCGGTCGCGAGGTAATCGTTGTCGCCGACTTCGAAGGCGTCGAGGTGCTTCTCGATTTCTTTTTTATTTTCGGGCTCGTCGGAGGTGACGAAGGCGATTTGTTGCCCGTTCGGGCTCCATGCGAATTGCTCGATGCCGTCGGGGACATCGGTGAGGCGTCGCGCTTCGCCGCCGGTCATTGGCAGGACGAAGAGTTGGAGCTTCGGATCTTTTGCGGTGGTGTCGACGGCTTCGAAGGCGAGGCGATCGCCTTCGGGAGACCAACGCGGCGAACCGACTCCTTTGCGGTCGTGCGTGAGGGCGCGCGGAGCGCCGGAGGCGATGTCGATGATAAGGAGGTCGCGGTCGGCGCGGTCCTGGTCGAGATTGATGCGCGAGAGAACGAAGGCGATCGATTTTCCGTCAGGGGAAATCTGCGGATCGGAGACGGAGGAGATTTTGGCGAAGTCGTCGAGCTGGATGGTGCGCGCCGGAGGGACGGCCTGGGCTTGTGGCTGCGCGGTTTGTGCGGGAGGTTGCTGTTGCTGAGCGGGGGCTTCGCTTGGTGTTTGCGCGGAGTTGCGCGGTGCGATCACGAAGAGAAGCGCTGCTACGACCAGTGCGACGACAGTGCCGCGCGCAATAATTTTGGTGGCTGGGAGCGACGAATGATCGTCGTTCATCGATGGGGACTCCTTCAGGTTTGCGGCAAGCCGTTACGCGTGGATGCGCGGTCGGTGCCGCAAATTTGGCGTGAGTATGCTGACACGCGCTTGAAAGGTGCGTCAACCGACTGCGTCTCGTTGCCACCGAGGCAAGACGCACTGGCCGGGCGGAGCAAGCCCCGCCCCTACAAGGAAGAACGCCGGCAGGATGCCCTTCCTGCGTCAGGGTAAACGGGCGCTACCGCTCAGGCATGTGATGACGTTGTTGAGGCTCGAGTCAGTTGCGGACACCGGTTGCGTTCAGCTTGATGCGATAGAGGCTTGTGCTCGCGGTGATATAGAGCGTTTTGCCGTCGGCGTCGCCCCAGGCAACATTGCTGACGACTTCGGGAATTTTCACTGTGCCGATGTGCTTGCCTTCGGGCGAGAGAATCCAAACGCCGCCGGGGCCGGAGCCGTAGAGATTGCCATTCTTATCGACGCGAATGCCATCGGGGCTTCCGGGAGTCTTGTCGACGTTTGCGTCGCAGAAGAGCGTGCCTTCGCCGACTGTGCCGTCCGCGTTCACTGGATATTTCATCCAGACGTGCTTGCCGGAGTCGGCGATGTAGAGGATCTTTTCGTCGGGCGAAAAGGCGATGCCGTTGGGGCGCGGCAAATCTTTGATGATGAGTTGGATCTTCGTGTGATCGGGCGCAGAGCCGGGCTTCTGCTTCGTCGCGCCGACGATGCGATACACACCGTTGATCTTCAGTTCCTTCAGCGGGTCATTGTCTTCTTGGGTCGGCAATCCGTACGGCGGATCCGTGAAGTACAGCGAGCCGTCGGATTTGTAGACGAGGTCGTTGGGGCTGCTGAGTTTTTTGCCTTCGTAGGAATCCGCCAGGACGGTGATTTGCCCTTTCGGGTCGAGCGTTTCAAGTCGCCACACATTGCGGCGCGCGTGGCCTGCAATCGTGACGCGGCCTTTCGGATCGAGCGTCATTCCGTTCGAGCCGGGCTCGGGACCTTTGTATGGCTCGGCGCCTTCGTAGCCGCTGGGATGAATGAAAACGCGCGAGCCTTTGCCGGGAATCCAGAGGTCGATGTTATTGGCGGGAATTTCGGCGAAGATCAGGCTGCCCTGATGCGTCCACGCGGGGCCTTCGGTCCATTTGTTGAAGCCGCCTGCGATTTTTTCGGCCTTCGTACCTGGCGACATGATGGCGTCGAGCGCGGGATCGAGCTTCTGGACTTCCTGCGAATAGACCGGAGCGGCAATGGCGGCCGCGAGCAAAAAGAAAACGCTACAACGTGGAAGAGTTTTCATGGGTTTTGTTTATCCAACTCGTTGGATGGCGTCAAGCGGCAAAGTTTGGGCCGAATCTTCCTGTTGACGGTCAACAGGAATAAGCGTAGCCTCCTGTTGATGATCTAAAGGAGTGCCGATGACGCCGCCAACCGGAGAAGTCTTACAAGGCACGCTGGATCTGATCGTGCTGAAAACGCTCGACACCATGGGGCCGCAGCACGGTTACGGAATCGCCGTGCGCATCCAGCAGGTGTCGGAAGATTTGCTGAAGCTGAACCAGGGGACGCTTTACCCGGCGCTGCTGCGGCTTGAACAGCGCGGCTGGATTTCATCGAAGTGGGGCGTATCGGAAAACAATCGCAAGGCGAAGTTTTATACGCTGACGCGCACCGGGCGCCGGCAGCTTGTGAACGAAACTGAGACCTGGGAGCGGATGGCCGCGGTGATTCAGCGGCTGCTTGGGACGCAGGGGGCATAAGATGCACGGCCTGCGTGTCTCCCTTTCACGATTGCTCGGAAGTTTCCGTCGCCAAACATCGCGCCGTGACTTCGACACAGAGCTAAACGAACACCTACAACTCCTCACAGAAGAGAACCTCCGCCGAGGCTTGACTCTCGAAGATGCGCGCGCGGCGGCGCGGCGAGATTTCGGCGTTGAGCAAACAAAAGAAAAATATCATGAGCAGAGCGGCTGGCTCGCGATTTCGGTTTTGTGGCGCGATGTACGCTACGGATCGCGGCTGCTGACAAAAACACCTGCGCTTTCTATTGTCATCGTTCTCATTTTGGCGATCGCCATTGGCGCGGGTACCGCGATCTACAGCCTGATCGATGCGTGCGTGCTACGCAGCAATACGTATCCCGTCGTCGATCGCTTCGACGTCGTGCGCGCCTATTTGCCAACCCAAAAAATCTACGCCAACTATCTTTCGACACCCGAAATCCTAGAAGTGATGCAACTCACCGACATCTTCGAAGACGTCGGAGCCGTTCACGGCGACGGCTTCACGCTCTCGGCCGGCGAGTTTCCCGAACGCATTGGCGGCACGCACGTCAGTGCGAACGCGATTACGATGACGCAGGTCGCGCCGTACCTGGGCCGCACATTTCGGCCGGAGGAAGACCGCCCTGGTGGCCCCCTGGTTGCGTTACTCAGCTACGAGCTGTGGCACCGCAAATTTTCGGAAGATCCAAATGTTCTCGGCAAGCCGATTCGCCTGAACGACGCGACGTACACCGTCATCGGCGTGATGCCGCCCCATTACGATTTGTGGGGCGGCCAGGTGTGGATTCCGTTGCAGCTCGACTTCGCGGATCAAAATCGCTCGGATCGCCGCAACTGGATCGTCGCCGTCCTTCGTAAAGGCGTGAGCGAGAAGCAAGCCGATGCCCGGCTGCTGGCTCTTTCGCGACAGCTCGCCGAGCGCTACGGCACCGCGATGCCGGAATATCGCGACTGGACGCTCTCGGCCTGGAATATCAATGAAGCGGTGATCGGCGGCGTGCGGCCGGCGCTGCTCACGCTCGCCGGCGCCGTTGCGTTTCTCATCCTAATCGCGAGCGCGAACGTCGCGATTCTGCTGATGGCGCGCTCGACGGCACGCATGCGCGAAATCGCAGTTCGCATGGCGCTTGGCGCGGGGCCGCGGGAAATCATCAGGCAGTTGGTGACGGAGAGTCTGTTGATCGCGATCGTCTCAGCAGTTGCGGGCGTGTGCATTGCGATGGCTACGCTGCCGCTGCTGGTCCACATGATCCCGAACGAGTGGATGACGACAGCGCCCGAGCTTGTACGCGTGAACATCCGCGCGCTCGCAGTCGCGTGCGGCATCGCGGCAACGGTCGGCATTCTTTTTGGCCTCGCGCCCGCGTTACAGCTCGCTCGACAGGATTTCGTCGAGTCGCTGAAGGAGGGCGGATCGAAAATCGGGGGCGACCGTCGCGGGCGCTCCGCACGCAGCAGCCTGGTCGTGGCCGAAATTGCCATGTCGCTTGTCGTGCTCGCGGCATGCGCGCTGATGCTGCAAAGCTATCGCCGCCTGCAAAACATCGACCTCGGCTTTCGTCGTGATCACATGGTGAGCTTCGAAACGTCGCTGCCTGAAGCCCGCTACGCCCGGCGCGAACAGATCACCAGCTTTTTCGAGCGTGCCGTCGCGGGAATCCAATCGCTCCCGAATGTCGACGCGGCGGCCGTCGTGTCGGGCCGGCCGATGGTCGATCGCACCGTCGATCTCGCTTCGCGCGATTTTTCCATCGAAGGCCGCCCGACGGAGGACGTACGCGCGAACAAAAACGCAAATTTCCGCATCGTCAGCCCGGGATATTTCCGCACGATGGGAATGCGACTGCTGCAAGGCCGAGAACTTTCCGGGCAGGACGGCCCGAACGCGCCACTGACGGTCGTCATAAATGAGCAGATGGTGCGCGCGTATTGGCCCAAGCGAGACGCGCTCGGAAAGCGAGTCCGCCTTGGCCGCGTGTACGGACGCCGCGAAATGTACGCGAGCGCGGACGCACCTGAGGTCGTGCTCACGATCGTCGGCATCGTCGCCGACGTGAGACAGCCGCGAGT
>JAFAZL010000396.1 GCA_019239815.1 Acidobacteriota bacterium | reverse complement strand
GGCGAGAAGTGCCGCTTACAAAGCGGCTCCCTCGCTCGTAAAAGCGCAAAAGGCGATGCGCGGCTTTCGTGATGCCAATCCGGCGACTGACTCCAGTGCGCACCCGGCGGTCGAGATCGAGTTTTTCCACGTTGGGGTCGCCTGGCGATGTCAATGCGCCCAACCAAAGCGGACCGGGAGCGCACAGATCCACGCCATTCACGGTGCGATCGATGTGGAACGCTTGAGCCAATCTGCCGGGTCCACGCGTGAGGTCGAAAAGACGATTCGTGCCGCGCCGGCGCTCCATCTCGGCGATGCCTTCGAGCGGCTCGAGCGCGCGAATGAGTATGCCGCCGCCAATCCCCGGCTTTTCAGCGCTGACATTGAGCATGAAGTGGTTGCCGTACGAAAAGTAGACATACGCGTGACCGCGTTGCAGAAACATGGACTGGTTGCGTGGGGTGGGGCCTCGGTAGTGGTGGGCGGCCGGGTCCTCGGGAGGGTAGGCCTCCGTTTCGACGATTCGCCCCGCCATTCGCAGGTCGTGTAGGTCGCGAACCACGATTTTGCCGATGAGGTAGCGCGCCAGAGCCACTGTTCCGACCGGTAGCTCCGACCGGCGCAGGCGTCGAATCGCGGCCTTGGTGCTACCCGGCGCTCTGCTATCAGTTCCAAAATTACCCATACTTGTTGACGATAAGACCAAAATACAGGTTCACGTACCTATCCCGCTCCCCTGAATCCTGTATTTCCCGCTACATACCCGAGTGCTTCAATTGGCCCGCATGCAGCCCGCGTGTAAGTGACGGATATTACAGACTTTCTTGGTAGCGAGGCAACTTAACCGCGAGCGGCTACGAATTGGAGTCGCCTCAGGAAAATGGGGCCAATAATCTCAATTTCCACAGGGCAGTTTGAAAAGCCCGTTCATCTTGGGGAGAAAATATTTAACGATGTCAGAAGCATTCGTCTCGGATAGAATGAAGGGTACAGCGGGTTGTGCCTCCAAGCGTCCTGGTTTTCTAACCATGTTCGGCGCAGTCCGCGAGGCCGCTGAGGTAGATGTGAAAGTCGAAACGATGAAACAGAACAAACGCGCGATCGTTCGTCGGCGCACCCAACAGTTGGTGTACTTGGAGTTGGGACGCGAGAACGGCGGCGTCATGCTGAATCTCTCTGAAGAAGGTTGCGGATTCCAGGCAATCACGCCGGTGAAATGCGGCGAATCGCGCTTCGGATTTCAGATCAATGGTGGGCGCCGCATCGCCGGCGATGCCGAGATTGTGTGGGCCGATGACTCTGGTGTCATGGGTGGGCTGCGCTTTGTAAATATTCCGCCCGAAGCTCGCAAGGAAATTCGCTCGTGGCTGGAAGAGACCAACGCCCCGATGGAATATGGTTATGCTTCGGCGGCGGCGGCGTCCGCGGCAGCTGCTGGCACGGCTGCCAGCTCACGGCCGGCTCGCACCAATGTTGTGCCCGACTCGTATCCGCGTGAGGCAAACAACGTTAGACCTCCGCAACCGGAGATGCCGCCTCCTCCCCCAGCTTGGTCAAACACGCGCTCGACGAGTTCGACGGGTTACCCGATCCTTGAGGAGCCACGCTACGCGTCGCCCTTCACGGAAGCGATTGTTCCTTATCAGTATCAGAACCGCAAATCCGCATCGGTGTGGCGTGGCATCGCCGTTACGGCGACCCTGATTGCGGTGCTCGCGCTCGGCATCGTCTATCAGAAAGATGTCGGGAATTCGCTCATCTGGATCGGCGAGACGATGAGTGGCAAGACCAAGGCTTCGAGTGTCGTCCCAGGGGAAAAGCCTGCTGACGATTCTAGTAGTTCACTGTCAGCGACAAAGCCGGAAGCCACGCCAGGCGCGTCAGCCGACAAAAACGCGGCTCCTCTTCCGGATTCGGATCCCGTTGCCGAGTCGAAGAAGACTTACGACGACACAGCAAAGTTGTCGTCGTCGCAGCCGCAGACTCCGGCCACAGATCCCAACGCTTCCAACGTCTCGGACCGTTCCATTTCGGCACTCGATCGACAGAACAACGCACTTCAAAAGCCCGAGCCTAACTGGAGCGAGACCGACAGCGTGGAGACCCTGTGGGGAGCAGTCCAAGCGGGCTCCGTCTCAGCAGAAGTCTCACTGGCAGAGCGCTTTGCGCGCGGAGCGGGAGTCAACAAGAATTGCGAACAGGCTAAAGTCTTGATGAAAGCCGCGGCGGATAAGGGCAATCGCGAGGCTCGGCTGCGGCTTTACGAACTCGAATCGAACGGCTGCCAGTAGGCCGACGCCGTAATTCCAATGAAACTCGTACTTACAGGGAGCGTCTGCGCTTCCTTGACTTGGCGGCAAACCGCCCCAATA
>JAFAZL010000357.1 GCA_019239815.1 Acidobacteriota bacterium | reverse complement strand
AGGGCAAGGCGCAACTCAATCCAAATAGTCCATTGGGGAAAAAGAAGTATTTCTACGGTAAGACGCTTTCCGAACTGGCGAATCCGAGACAAAAATAGTTCGAATTACTGTGTGACACACAGCAACGTCATCTGAGGGTCGATAACGATTTTGCGCGGGTCCGTCTTCGAGATGAAGTGGAAGGATGTTTCAGGCCCCGAGGCGACGACGGTACCAAGATAAATCGCGCGCCCGGCGGTTGATCCGGCATAGAGCGGCACGGGAGCCAGGAACGAGTGCGGCACGTTGTTCTGGAATAGCTTTCCGCGAACGAGAAATCCCTTGTCAGTGCTGTGAACCGAAAACTCGACGCGATATGAGGGAATCGCAGTCCCCCGAACCCACTGATCGAAGAACCATTCCATGGAGCGCCCGCCTTCGAGGTCCATGGATTTTGTCATCACGGCCTCGACCTCGTGCTGGAGATCGTCCGTCGACAGCGCGCGATACGAATATTTTGTTATCAACGTGTGAAGCAGGGCGTTGAAGCGCTCATCGGGATTTTTCGCGTTGGGCTGCCGGAGTTCCTCGTGGAGCATATGAATGACCCAAGCGCCTTTGCCGTAAATCACTTGTTCGAAGCCCAAAGGGGATTTCGATGAATTCAGGCGGCTGCCGAGTTCGAGCGAACCGATGTCGGTGAACGTTTGGTCAGTGTCGGGGATTTTCGCTACGAGATTGTCGCGGTAGCGGGTGAGCCAGACGCGCAACGAGTGATCGGTGTGTTTTCGCGTGTCGGCGAAGAGCAACGCAAGATAGTTGGCCATCGCCTCGTCGATCCATTGGTCGCGGTACGAATCCCAGCCGACGATGTTGCCCCACCATTGATGCGCGACTTCGTGATAGGGAACGAGCTCGGAAAAGTGTTCCTGTCCCGATTCCGAAAGACCCGCTCGAAGTTGCGCTTCCGCAGGAAGATACGAGTAGGTTGAAAGGTAAAGGAGCCCCGGCCAGCCTTGACCGAATGTTCCCGGAATCTGGGAAACACTCAGCTTCTGAAAGGGAAATGGCCCGCTGAGGCCTTCGTAAAAGCGGATCGACGTTTCGATTTCACGGGCGAGACTTTTCAACGCGTCGGTGGGCCGGGGCGGGGGCGGGCTGACCGCCATCGCGTTTGCGCTGCTGCGTCCTTCCGGAGAGAGAGGAGTGAGAATACGCGGAGCCTGAAACGAGCGATTCTCAAGCTGTCCATCGATCGAACGTTCGAGCTCGCGATTCGCGTAAACGTCGACGGAAAGGGCGTCGGAAGCGATCGACGTCGAAGCGTACTCGCCAAGATTGAATCCGGCAACGGAGACGGGCTTCTCGCTCTGCCAGTGCCCCACGCGGAAATCACCGTCTTCCGTTTCACTGCGCTTGATGCCGGTCGCGACAAGCTTGAGCTTCTTCGGCCAGCTGATGGTCAGGTCGTAATTGGCAAAGTCAGCGGCGGCACCAAAGTGTGGATACCAGCTTTCGCGGGCGTCGACGAAGAGTACGCCGTTGCCTGCATTTTCGATGACACGCCCGCGATAACGGAAGTGAAGCGTAAACTCGGAACCTTTCTCGGGTGGGGTCGGCAGAATTACAATGAGATAGTCGGTTCCATGGCTGAGCCGATCCTGAAGATTCATTCCCTCATTTTGAAAGAACACGAGCGGTTCGCCGTTCTGGCCGGTGACACCGTCTACGGAAAGAGCCCGCGCGAGTTGAAAGGGAATGGCGCGTTCACCGCCAAGATCCGCTCGCATTCTAAGGTCGGCCTGCGCGTCGAGTGACGTGTCGGGGAGTATTGAAGTGTTGATCTCGTAGTCGAGGGCAGAAAAACGGCGTTGAGTTCGCGCCTGTTCTGGAAGCGGGTAGGAAGCCCACACGTCGTAATAATCGACGTTTCCATTTTTCTTCGGCTGACCGATGAGCGCGGCTTCCGAACGCTGGGGATCGATCATCATGTCGAAAGGTCCGCGACTATTGCCCTCGACGGCGGCATAGAAATAAGGCTCGGGGTGCGCGGAAACCATGGTGAAGAGAATTCGCAGCGATTGCGGCGGGTTCACTTGTGCGGCGATGGGCTCCCAACGCTTGGCGAATTCAGTGTCTTGAATCGGCTGGACGCCGGCGCTGGTTAGTTCGCGGAGAAGTTCGGTGCCTGTGTCGTCAGTGAAGCGCAGGTAGATATCGGAGAATGATTCGTCGAGAACCGGAGCGCCAAGGAAACGGGCCATTTGTTGTTTCTCGACGGGATCACGTGGCGCTGCTACTACGTGGCCGCGACCCGAGAAAACGGCGCCGGTGACTTGCCCCTTGAACGCAGCGAAAAACGCGAGCTTGCCCAAATCGAATGTGAAGTGACCGTCGCCTCGGCGCAACTCGATCCGGTCAGTGGCGCTGATCTCATAAACGGCGACGGGATTGACGCGAAGGGAATTCAGAGCTTCGTAAGTTTCTCGCGGGGAATCTTCGGCGGCCGACGCCGAAAAGGGCATCACGAACAAACTCAACGCGAATAAAGCCACCGTCGGCCGCATAGGCCTTCGCCACCTAGATGAAGTGTAGGCACTTTCGGCATGGGGAAACAAGGCGTCCGGAGGGACAGAGAGGCGAGGACATAAAATCGAGGGATGCATAGGCGTTTTGACGTATGGGGGGCGAGATTCGCTTTCGCGGATTGGCTTCGCGGGCGGGGGTTTTGGCGCCTCACGCGCGTCGCCATTGGACTCATTTCGGTGCTGGTACTAGCGAGTACCGGTCGAGCCGACACGATCGTTCTGAAGAACGGCAGGCGGATCGTGGCGCTGAGCGTGGTGGAGGATGGCGACAAGATCCGCTACGAAACTGCGGCGGGGCAATTGAGCCTGCCGAAGTCGATTGTCGATCACATCGAACGCGGAGTGGCTGGGGTGATGCCGGACTCGCCTGAGGCGAACGCTGCGAATCTGGCGATTGCGCCGCCGGTGTTCGAATCGGACGCGGAAGTGGAGAAGGCAACGGTGCACGATGGCTCGATCGATCGAAACTATTTGTCTCGCGTGCAGGGCGAGGCTCGGTCGGGGGGCCCGAAAGCGAATGCGCGAGCTGCGCGAGCATTGCACGCGGCGTCTCAATTCGAATTGGCGAGCGGCGACATGGAGCACGCGCTGAACGACGAGCGGTCCGCGCTGAACTACCTACCTGATGAGCCCATGATTTTGATGAACGTCGCTTACTTGCATCTGAAGCGAAGTGAATACAAGGCGTCGATGGAATATCTGGAGCGCGCGCGGCGCGTTGCGCCTGATGATCCCGAGGTCGCAAAGCTCGAAGGCTGGGCCTATTACGGCATGGTGAAGCTCGATCAGGCCGTCGCGGAATGGAAGCGTGCGCTGGCGATTGCGCCCGATCCCGAAGTGCAAGTGGCGCTGGCCAAAGCGGAGCGCGACCGCCGCGAGGAGCAGAGCTATCGCGAAAACGAGAGCATCCATTTCACGCTGCATTACGACGGAAGCGCGGAACCGGAACTGGCGAAGGAAATGCTGCGCGCGCTCGAGATGCATTTCGGCGCGATTGAGTCAGAACTGAACTACACGCCTCCCGACTCGATTGGAGTTGTGCTCTACACGCAGCAGGCGTTTGCCGACATCACCCGCGCGCCGAGTTGGGTTGGTGCGCTGAACGACGGGCGCATTCGTGTGCCGGTGCAAGGGTTGACGAGTCTGACGCCGGAACTTTCCCGAATTCTGAAGCATGAGCTGACGCATAGCTTTGTCCAGCAGAAGACGCACGGCCGCGCGCCGGTGTGGTTGAACGAGGGTATCGCACAATGGACGGAAGGGCAGCGGAGCCGCGACAACGCGGCGGTGCTGGTGCAGGTTTACAACGAAAAGCAGGCCGTGCCGCTCGGCGAGATGGAGGGCTCGTGGATGCAGTTGCCCACCGCGGTGGCGAGTTATGCATACGCGTGGGCGCTTGCGAATGTGGAGTACATCGTGCGGGCCGATGGCATGGGAGATATGGAGAAGATTCTGAATCTGATCGGCGAAGGAAGTTCGACGGAGGCCGCGATTCAGGACGTTTTGCATTTGAACTACGATGAGCTGGAAAAAGAGACCGTCGACTATTTGAAGAAGACGTATATGTGATGTGGTCGCGACATAACCCTGCCCACCGACGCAAGCGGCGTGGTAATGCTTAGACCGATTGAAGAAGAGCCGCCAGAAGGGCTGCGCGCTGCGGCATTGTCTTGATAAGAATGTGCTCGTGAGATGAATGTGCGCCGTCTCCTACGGCGCCTAATCCGTCCAGAGTTGGAATCCCTGCCGCAGCGGTGAAATTGCCGTCGGAGCCGCCACCGACGGCGCATTCTTCCAGGGGCAGATTCATTTCCAGGGCGAGTGATTTCGCCCGGGCGAACAGC
>JAFAZL010000316.1 GCA_019239815.1 Acidobacteriota bacterium | reverse complement strand
GAAGAAGCGGGAGCCATCGTCGTTAATGAAACCAGGCAAGGCTACGGGCGCTGCGTATATCGCTGCCTTGAAGAGGCGCTGCGTTACAACGACGAAACCCACATTGCCTTGTGCGAAGGAGACAGCACTTTCCGAGCTTTCGATCTCGACAAGTTTTCCGCGTACCTCGCGCATGCGAAGATTGTTAATGGCACCCGAATTGTCGAGCAACTACGCGCTTACAGCACACAGCTTTCTACTTTCATGTATTACGGGAATTTTTTCGCCGGCAAGCTCCTTGAGTTCAAACATTTAGGGCAAGGCACCTTCACCGATGTGGGGACAACTTATAAGGTGATTCGACGCGAAGCCCTGCAAAGACTAATGCCATTGCTCGATCCGTCTGTGAACCTGGAGTTTAACTGTCATTTGCTGGATACCGCGCTCGCCAATGGTTTTTCTGTTGTGGAGTGTCCGATAACCTTTCATCCAAGGGTGGGAGTTTCTAAAGGGGGCAACGTCGATAATTTGCGAGCACTCAGCGTAGGCACCCGCATGATTCTAGGCTTGTGCTTGGGATGGAAGCTTTTGTCGAGTGAGAACCGCTAGTGCCGTGGATTCTCGTTTGTCGCATGGCGGCATGCGTAGGCAGTCTCGTTGAGGCCCATCTGAGGCACCTTAGACCATGAAAAGCTACCACGAGACGAGGCTCGCCTATGATGCTCGACGGGACGTTCTCTGGAAGACCCTGTGTGAAGCGCATTTCCAGCGCCTCATTAAAACTGATGACTGTGTATTGGAGCTTGGCGCGGGCTACGGCGACTTCATCAATCACATTCGATGCCGAAGGCGGATCGCGGTTGACCTTTGGCCCGGCATGTTGGAACACCTCCAACCCGGTGTCGAGGGGCATGCAGGTCCGGTCAACGACCTAGACACAATTCAAGATTCGGGCGTGGACTTCGTTTTCGCGAGCAATCTGTTTGAACATTTGCCGCAGGCTGAATTTGCAAAGACGCTGCTGGCTTTGAGGGCGAAAATGAAAACCGGCGCGACGCTCAATATCCTACAGCCTAACTACAGATTCGCGTATCGCGAGTACTTCGACGACTACACGCACCTTTCCGTGTACTCCGATTGCAGCCTTGCAGATTTTTTGGAAGTGAACGGCTTTCGGGTCACAGAAGTTCATCCCCGCTTTCTACCGCTAACAATTAAGTCGAGACTTCCGGTTTCCTCGACGCTTATCCGGCTGTACCTGGCGTCGCCGTTCAAGCCTTTCGGCAAACAGATGTTCATTCGCGCTGTTCGATAGTTTTCCACTCACCATCACGACATCGCCGGCGTCGGAGTTCTCTGAAACTTTTCCGGCGTCTTGTCGAATTCTGGCCCGTCGGTTCGACGCTATAGTCAAGGCCAAGAATTAGCCGGTCCGTGACAAGGTCGCAGGAGACTGTCCATGCCGCGATATTTGATCCTATCTTCCCGACGACTTCGAGCCGTCCAAAGCGAAAGCGGACAAGGCGATGTCCCGCAGCATCGACGTCCTCAACGAAGAGATGCAGGTTGCTCGAGTAACGTTTTTCGTTGGCGGTCTCACTCCGGCCAAGAGCGCGAGGCCGGCACCGACGCAGCCCCGTGGCAACTTGGTTGTCACCGACGGGCCGCACACTGAGAGCAAGGAGCACATTGGCGGCGCAAGGCCGCTGTCGCGTGCCGGACTGCGGTCGAGGTAGCGCCGTTCAACTGATGGAGACGGCGGACCAAGTCCACAGTCACTCGGCTCGGCATCTAACCAATGTTCTTATGGCGCCGATTTTTTCAGACGCACGCTAAATCTTTGGAATAAATGGCGGGGACGACGAGACTCGAACTCGCGACCTCTGCCGTGACAGGGCAGCGTTCTAACCAACTGAACTACGTCCCCACTGAAGGTGAATCGTCACTTGGTGGGCACTGAAGGATTTGAACCTTCGACCTTTCGGGTGTAAACCGAACGCTCTAACCGCTGAGCTAAGCGCCCCTGCAAAAACAATCGTACAGGAAGCAGTGAGGTTGGTCAACGATTTGAGCACCTTGCGCACAAGAAAGTGAGCAAATCTGCGGACAAGCGAAGTTGCGAAGCGCACATCTCCGTGGAGGATTTTCCTACTTTCCGCGCGACAAGTACGGAACAAATCCCTTTGTTTTCGTTTGCAGTTTGTATACCCCGTGCGTCGCGGTGATGTAAAGCGTGTCGTAGCGCGGGCCACCCCAAGCCAGATTGGCGGGCTGCTCTGGCATCACAATCGTCCCAATGTGGTGGCCCTGCGGATCCCAAACCCAAATTCCTTTCGGGCCGGTGACGAAAATGTTCCCCTTCTTATCGACACGCATGCCATCGGGAACGCCTTCGCCCTTATTTCCCTTTTCATCGCCAAAGATTCGCCCGTTTTCAAGCGTGCCATCGGGGCGAACGTCATAGACCCGGATATTTTTCTCTGCGCTGTCGTCGACATAGAAGCGCTGCCCGTCTGGGGAAAATGCCAGACCATTAGGCTGTGTGAGATCTTTCGTCAGCAGGGTAACCTTGCCGCTGTCGTCGAGGCGATACACGCCCTGGTATGGAATCTCCTGCGTCTCCCCTTTCACGAGGTCGAGCGTGGGATCGGTGAAATAAATCGCGCCGTCAGGGCCAATCACGACATCATTCGGACTGTTCAGCTTCTTGCCTTCGAAATGATCCGCAAGAACCGTGTAGTTGCCATCCGGCGTGATTCGAATGATCGCCCGCAGCACGCTAGCTGTATCGATAAGCCGAAGCTGCCGATCGTATGTGTTGCCGTCAGGATCGCCCAGAGCGATTAGTTCTTCTTTGTGCCCATCGGGATAAACCCGAAAAATCTTATTGATCTCTTCGTCGCTGACGTAGACGAATCCGGATTTGTCCCAGACCGGTCCTTCGGTAAAGCCAAAACCCGTGGCGACGGTTTCGAGCTTCTCTTGCTTCGAAATGAGCTTCCAGAATGCGGGCGACTCCGCTTTTAGTTCGAATTCTCGTTTCGGTTTGTCCTGAGCGTGCGCAGTGGCTGCGCTGGCCAAAAACAAAAAGGTGATGATGGAGAGAGTCGTAGTGCAGGTTCGAGAGTTATTCCGATTCATCCTGGGGCTCATTGTTGAGTTTGTCGGCCGTCGAGTTACCCTGCTGCGCGGTAGACATCAGAAAACTGACCAAATCGTTGAGTTCGGCGGTGCTTAAAGCAGTGGCGTAATCCGTCGGCATCAGCGGCGTCTTGCTGTGCGATATGGAAGCAACATCCGCTTTCGTGACCGAGTGAAACGCCCCGTCGGGCGACTGAAACTGAAGCGAGAAATTGTCTTCGTTCCGGAGCACCCCGGTTAGTGCCGGGCCATTGCGGGGCGTTACGGTTACCTCACTCCGACCAAGGCCGGGCAGTGTCGCCGGCTTCGTGATCGCATCACGAATCTCTTCCGCAGGGCGCCGCCGCGCATAAGTGGACAGATCGGGCCCTAGGAATCCACCCGAGCCGGCCGCAAGATGGCACTGCGAGCAACGCGCTTTGCCGAAGAAAAGGGTCTTTCCGGCGGCAGGATTCCCGGGCATCGCCGCACTTTCCGATTTTCCCTGAAGGATACGCAGATATTTGACCAGAGCCTTGATCGTCTGCGCATCGAGACTGCTGAACGACGGCATGCCGCCGGTCGGGATTCCATTCGTGATGATTTGCGTCAACTCGGCGTCGGTGCGGTTCTGCGTTTTTGGCGACGTCGCAATATCGGGAGCGCGCTCTCCGCCCCTTCCGTCTAGTCCGTGGCACCCGGCGCAACGATTCTCAAATGTCTGACGAGCTTCCGCGATCGGACGTTCATTTTGCGATGGGTTATCTTGCACGGCGGGTGTACCTTTGACGGACAATGCGAGTGCAGACAGAGCAACAACGATCGTAATCGCCGCAAACCGCTCGAAAACAAACCACCGGCGTCGATGGCTCATGGTGCGCTTGTGGCTTCGGCGAGAGTTGAGAAAAGTTTTAAATCGCTTGTAATGGCTCATTAGCACAATGCTTCCCGGCATGCAAAAATTTCAGACTGCACTCGCCTCTTGACAAGCAGAATTAATTCGAATTAATAGCACACTACGGTCTCGTGTCAAGCTCCGACGATTTTTCGGCGCGCACGCGACACCCAAGAGAGCCTTAAAGAGCCCTAGAGAGAATGATGAGCACTCGAATCCCTCGATACCTGATTTCGGTCGGCGTTGCGGTATCTCTTCTAGCTTTCGTGTTGCTGCCGGTAGTCCCCGCCGCTCGACGTAATTTTGCACTGGCCAGCCAAGCAACAACCGCGACGCCAACGGACGACGTTTCGCTTCTGGACGGTTATCGGCACGTCGAGGTTGCGTCTGTTTCGGATGCCATGGAGAAGGTCACGGGCAAGCGCGCGTACATGTCGCACCGCATGCGACCGATCTTTCTGGCGAAGTTCGCGGGGTTTGCAGTAACGGTGCTACTCAAAAAAGAAGAGAACAAGGATCCGAACGCACTCGGCGGGATGCTCGAAGCGATCGATCAAGGCACAACGAACTCA
>JAFAZL010000131.1 GCA_019239815.1 Acidobacteriota bacterium | reverse complement strand
TCGTCGCCATAGTAATTGTGGTGATAGGCCCGCGACTTGGACAGGAGCTTTTTCCGAACTCCGGTGTGAGTGAATTTCGGCTTCGCATCGACGCTCCAGTCGGAACTCGCGCAGAGCAAACGGAACAGCTCGTCCAGCGTGCGCTCGATCGAATTCGAAAAATTGCCGGGCCAGAAAACGTGGAGATCAGCCTCGGTTACGTGGGCAGACAAGCTGCCAGCTATCCCATTAACACGGTCTTTTTGTGGACAAGCGGGCCTCACGAAGCCGTGATGAACGTCGCGCTGAAGCGAAATGCCGGCATCGATGTAGCCACTCTCGAAACGAAACTTCGACAGACATTCACGTCGGAATTTCCAGAGTCGACGTTCTCCTTCGAACCGGGCGATTTGGTCAGCCAAATCATGAACTTCGGCGCGCCTTCGCCCGTTGAGGTTGCTGTCGTTGGTCCAAACCTTGCGGCGAGCCGCACATATGCGGACCGCCTGAAGAACGAGATGGCAAAAATCAGCGAGCTTCGGGACCTGAAATACGAGCTGCCATTGGACTACCCGAGCGTCGACGTGAAGATCAATCGCCAATTAGCGGGGCAGCTCGGGCTGACCACCAATCAGGTAGCCAGATCGATCTCGGAAGCGACCTATTCAAGCCGGTTCACAACACCGAACTATTGGGCAGATCCAAACACAGGAATCGCCTACCAAGTACAGGTGCAATATCCCCAGCCGAGGATTACCTCGATCCAGGACATTCAAAATATTCCCGTGATGCCAGGGGAGAGCCAGCACCCGCTGGTGGGTGACCTCGCTTCCATCGACAACGGCACGACCATCGGCGAATACGATCGACGCAATGGCTTCCGCATGCTGACGCTATCCGCAAACGTTGCCGGCGATGACCTCGGCCGGGTTTCGAAAGCGATTGATGCTGCGATTCAACGCAGCGGCGCTTTGCCGCGCGGTACCAGTGTTCAGGTGCGAGGACAAATCGCGCCGATGCAAGATACGCTGAAGAGCCTCGGCGTCGGCTTGGGTTTGGCGGCGCTGGCGATCTTTCTTTTGTTGGCCGCCAACTATGAATCGTTGCGCCTCGCGTTTGTGGTTCTGACAATCGCACCCGCTTCGATTGCAGGTGTGATCCTGATGCTCCTCTTCACCGGCACAACGTTGAACATCGAATCCTATATGGGAGCGATCATGGCGGTGGCCGTCGGAACAGCGAACGCCATCCTGCTCGTTACTTTTGCCGAACAGCACCGTCGCTCTGGCGCTTCGTCGACGGAATCGGGCATTGAGGGCGTGAGGCAGCGCATGCGTCCGATTCTCATGACGAGCGCGGCAATGATTTCGGGAATGATCCCGATGGCTCTGGCTGCCGAAGTCACGGCGCCGCTTGGCCGAGCTGTCATCGGCGGCCTTATTGCCGCTACCTTTGCGAACTTGACCGTGCTTCCTTTTGTGTTTTCCGCCGTTCAGCGCCGAGCGAGCATCGCATCGCCATCGCTCGATCCCGACGATCCGGAGAGCTCGTATGCGAAAGCCTGAAGATTCTTTAGGCGTCAAGGAGTCACACCAATGAAATCCGCGAGCATGCGGCGACTAGCGTTTGCAGCCGCGGCGTCTCTGATATTCGTTTCCTGCGGTGGCACGAACTCCACTTCGCAACAATCGGCCCACGCCGATACCAACACTCCGCCGCAGGTTGATGTGATTGCCGTTCAATCGAAAAAACTCGAAACTACGACAACGTTGCCCGCCGAGCTGATGCCGTATGAGGCCGTCGATCTGTTTGCGAAGGAGACGGGCTTCATTAAATCGATCCGCGTGGATCGCGGAACGAAAGTGAAAGGAGGCGAGCTTATCGCCGTTTTGGAAGCACCCGAGTTGGTCGCCCGGCGAGCCGAGGCAAGTGCGCGATATCAGAGCGCCGAGTCGCAATTGGCTGCGGGTCAAGCGAAGACCGCGGCGGACCAGGCCACCTATAAGCGGATGAGCAATGCGGCGAGAACACCCGGAGTCGTTGCTGCGAATGATTTGGAAGTGGCCGAGAAAGCGGCGCAGTCG
Source organism: Acidobacteriota bacterium (assembly GCA_019239815.1). Next base: position 1,246 of record JAFAZL010000131.1, on the reverse strand, counting down.
GACGAAGCAAACGTAGTTGCTCTGAAAAAAACTGCGGACGCAGCACAGGAAGGTGTACGCGCCGTCGAGCAACTCGAATCTTACCTGAAGATTACGGCGCCTTTTGCCGGGCAGATCACCACGCGGTACGTTCATCCAGGTGCTTTGGTTGGACCGGCAAGTGGCGCGGGCGCAGCGACCCCGGTCGTGCGCATCGAGACGGTGAATCGTCATCGAATGGTGGTTCCGGTCCCCGAGAACGATGTTGCAGGCGTACCGGAAGGGACGATGGTGAATTTTACTGTTCCCTCCTTTCCGGGTCGAGTATTCGGTGCACCAATCACTCGCATCTCGCGTGGAGTGGATCTTAAGACAAGGACGATGCCAGTCGAACTCGACGTTCGAGACTCTAAAGCAGAACTCGTACCCGGAATGTTCTGCACCGTGGAATGGCCCGTACATCGCGCGTATCCCACGCTCTTTGTCCCGGCTTCGGCCGTTGCCAGCGATCTACAGCGAAGTTTTGTCGTCCGTATTCAGCAAAATCACGCGGAATGAGTTGATGTCAAAACGGGCGCACGTTCGGGAAACTTGATCGAAGTATTCGGGGATTTACACGAGGGAGATGAAGTGGCTGCTCGGGGTACGGATCAAATTCGCGCCGGCGCAGAAGTTGTACCTCATACTGTTCCAGCTAAATGAAAAGGCTCCAGATTGCTGCTGAGCAGCGATCTGGAGCCATGTACGACGGTTGGTTTTGGTTATGGGATGTAGTAGCGGAGCGAGGTCCAGACCATATTGTCGACGGCCTTAGGCGCGATACCCGGCACCGTCGGCACGTTGTTGTTGCCGGACCAGCCAACCCGCGAGAAGTAGGAATACTGGATGCCCCAACGCAGACCACCCTTCGGGCCATTGTAGATCTTGTGCCAGAAGCCAAGGGTGCCTTCCCAGATGACCTTGGTATCGCCTGCGCAAGTGCCGCCGGCAGTCGGGTCGAGTTGGTTGATGGGCGCGGTCTCGGTGCTGCAGCCCGAGTTGTTGGCAAACGGTGAGCCGTAGCCGCCGATGCCCGTCGTGCTGAGTTTCGTGGTCGTCGTTGACGGGATTGCTGGCGAAGTCGCCGTCGCCGGGATCGCCGCAGTGATCGTCTTGGTGATGCTGTCGTAACCGGTATAGCCTGCACGGAACGCGTACTCCGCGCCGTAGTAGGCATAGAGGTCAAGTTTTGAAGTTGGGTGCAATTCCAAAGCGCCCAAGCCATGAA
>JAFAZL010000975.1 GCA_019239815.1 Acidobacteriota bacterium | reverse complement strand
TTTTTCGACAAAGCTTTCTTCCTCAAGCGCGGGCGTAGCGGTATTTGCCAAGCGCGACAGACGTTCGGCGACCGCGCCTCCCTGCGATGAGAAAGCGTAGAAAAGGGCGGCCAGCACGCCGAAGGTCGCGAGAAACGTTAGTGCAGTAATTGCCCAAAGCATGGCCCACTACTCCTCGAAACGACAATCGTCAAATTCGCAAATCTACCCACCAAACCCGAAACTCGTCAGACCTCGATATGAATAATCTTCCAGATCACAAGTGAACCGATGACCTGCATGATGCCGGCGACGGTCAGCGCGAGCATGCCCTTCGGATCGTGAAAGAGCACACCCATATAATTCGGGTTCATCACCATCAGAACCAACATCATGAAAATCGGGAGCGCGATCAAAATGCCCGCGGTCAGACGGCCTTGTGCGGTTCGCACACGAACTTCGCGGTAAATGCGGAAGCGATCGCGGATGACGCGGGCCAATCCGTCGAGGATTTCCGCCAGATTGCCGCCCGTCTCTTTCTGAATCAGCAATGCGGTCACGAAGAATCGCACATCGATCGACGGGATCCGCTCGGTCATATTGAGCAGCGCATCGCGCAGCGGAAGTCCAAAATTTTGTTCTTCGAATGTGGTCCTGAATTCACTTGCGATTGGCTCGGGCGATTCCTTTGCAATCATCTCGAGACCAGTCGTGAAGGCGTGACCCGCTCGAACAGCGCGACCAAGCAGATCGAGCGCTTCCGGAAAGCGTTCTTCGAACGCGCGCAACCGCTTCTGCCGCATGTACATCACGACGCCGTAAGGAACCAGGCCGACGCAAATGCCGATCAATATACCGACCAGTAGCATCGGCGTAAAAAGGCCCACGATAACCGCCGTGCCCAGGAACAAGCAGGCGCTGATCAAAATCAGTTTGCCTGCCTTCATCGTCAACCCGGCTTGGGAAATGCGCTCTTGCAGCCGCACTGACCACGACCAGTGCATCATCAGGCGGTGCACCGCCGGGACGCTGCTCAGCATTTCGTCGCGCGCAAGCTTCAGGCCCATCGAGACGTCGCCGCGGCGCTCCGCTTTCCGCACCGCTTCCATGCGGCGCCGCACGACTTCTTGCTTATTGTCGCCGCCAACCGTCATCCAGATGCCCAGGAAGACGACGATGACGATCAGGAATGTGAGCGCAAATACGAGCAAGCCCATAGCGAATCCTCTAGAGCGAGTAGCCTTTCACCGCGCGATCGAGATAAAAACGGCCTTCCATCAAGACTCCGCGTGTTGAAAATCGAACATCGAGATCGGCAGATGAATCCCGGACACTTGCAGCTTCTCCGCAAACTTCGGCCGAATTCCCGTGGGGACGAACTCGCCTGAAACTTCACCGTTGTCCCGAATACCACGCTTGCGGAAAACGAAAATGTCTTGCATGGAGACGATGTCGCCCTCCATGCCCGTGATTTCAGCAAGCGAGATGACCTTGCGGGTTCCGTCGCTCAGACGGCTCACCTGCACGACGACATCAATGGCCGAGGCGATCTGACGACGAATCGCGCTGTCGGGAATGTTCAGGCTGCCCATGGCCACCATGGTCTCTAGGCGGCTTAGCGCATCGCGTGGCGTATTCGCGTGAATCGTGGTGAGCGATCCATCGTGGCCCGTGTTCATAGCCTGAAGCATGTCCAGCGCTTCTTCGCCGCGAACCTCACCGACGATGATGCGGTCGGGACGCATACGCAAAGAGTTGATAACCAGTTGACGCTGCTGAATCGCGCCTTTGCCTTCAATGTTCGCGGGTCGCGTTTCCAGCCGTACGACGTGATCCTGATGGAGCTGCAATTCCGCCGCGTCTTCGACGGTAACGATGCGTTCGCGATTGGAGATGTACGATGACAGAACGTTGAGGAACGTCGTCTTGCCGGCGCCAGTACCGCCGGAAACAAGGATGTTCAGTCGCGCTTTGACGCAGCCGCGCAGAAGCTCGAGCATTGGCTCGGTCAGCGTGTTGTTCTGTAGCAGGTCCTCTGAGGTCAGCGGGTCGCGGCCAAAACGGCGAATCGAGAGACACGGACCGTCCACTGCAAGCGGCGGAATGATAGCGTTGACGCGTGAGCCGTCCGCCAGGCGCGCATCGACCATCGGCGACGATTCGTCAACGCGGCGACCAACCGCGGAAACGATGCGGTCGATGATGCTCATCAGGTGAATGTCGTCGCGAAATTGAATCGACGTCATCTCCAGAATGCCTTTGCGCTCGACGTAAACACGCTTGTGTGTGTTGACGAGGATGTCCGACACCGTCGGATCCGCCAGAAGCGGCTCCAGCGGGCCCAGGCCAAACACTTCATCGAGGACTTCGGTCGCGAGACGTTCTCGTTCCTGCAAGTTCATCGGCGTCGATTCGCCGACGACAAGTGCTTCCAGAATTTGCGTGACCTCGCGGCGTACATCCTCGCGATTCACTTCGGTCAGCCGGTCCAGATTCAGCTTCTGGATGAGCTTGCGGTGAATCGCCGCCTTAACGGCGCCAAAGTCGGTGCGTGTGACCTGTGCGGGTAGCGGTTGAGGCATGAGCTACGTCACCGTTTCGCCGGGAAGGAGAAGAGCCCCCCCAGCGAGCCTTTCTTTGGCGGATGCGCGACATCGAGACCCGCGAGCTGTCCCGCAATCTGACGGTAGCGGCTGCCGAGCGCATTGTTTCCGTTTTCGTGCATCGGCGTGCCGAGATTTATAGCGTTGCTGGCCATTCTGAAGTCATTTGGAAGGCAGGCGAACACCGGACGATTAATATCTTTCTGAATCCCCTTAAGGACTTCTTCGTCGCCTTTGTGCCAGCGATTAATGACTACCCGCGCGCGATCGAGATCAATGCCGAAGCCCTTCAAGGCTAGCAATCGGCGTTCAAGCGTCCACAGCGCTGGAACGTTGGCCTCAGCCACGATCAGAATCATCCGCGCCATCCGCAGAATGGAGCTCCACTCCGATGAAAACTGCGAGCCCATATCAACGAGAACCATGTCGAAATTGTTCTGCGCGACGTTGACGACGCGGTCGAGCGTCGATATCGGAATGTTCTGCCACTCCTCGGGTTGCGTTGCGCCACCTAGCACTTCGAGCTTTGTCTTGTGGCGTGTCATCAATCCTGCAAAGAAATGGCTGTCGAGCCGGTCGATATTGTCGACGGCATCGCGTACCGTGAATTTTGGATGGAGATCGAGCAGCAAATGGACATTGCCGAGCGGGTTGGCGAAATCGAGCAACGCAACGTGCTTGCGTGCGTAAGTTGCAAGCTGCACGCCGACATT
>JAFAZL010000380.1 GCA_019239815.1 Acidobacteriota bacterium | reverse complement strand
TACGACGCGACCATCGCGAAGACGACCGCTTCGGCGAGGGGCACGAACAGGAAGCGTGCGACGCCGCTCAGGAAGAACATCGGCACGAACACGATGCAGATGCACAGCAGCGAGACAAACGCCGGCGTCACGATCTGCGCGGCGCCGTCGAGAATCGCCTGAACAGTTTCCTTGCCCATGGCGAGGTTGCGGTTGATATTTTCGATTTCGACCGTTGCGTCGTCGACGAGGATGCCGACGGCGAGCGCGAGGCCGCCGAGCGTCATGATATTGATCGTTTCATGGAGCGCGCTGAGCAGAAGAACGCTAACGAGGATGGAGAGCGGAATCGAAACGACGATGATCAGCGTGCTCTTCCAGTTGCCGAGGAAGAGCAAAATCATGATGGCGGTGAGGCACGCGGCGATGAGCGCTTCACGCAAGACGCCTTCGATCGATGCGCGCACGTAGAGCGATTGGTCGAAGAACATCGTGAGCTTGAGGCCTTCGGGGAGCGCTGATTTGTAGCTGTTCAGCGTCGCCTTGAGGTCGTTGACCATATCGAGCGTGGAGGCGCTGCCGGTCTTATACGCCGACATGAGCACGCCGCGCTGTCCATTGGCGCGCACGATGTTTGTTTGAGGCAAGAAGCCGTCGCGGATGTGCGCGACGTCGCGCATGTAGATGGTGGCGCCGTTGACGGTTTTGACCGGAAGATCGTTCAACTCGGCTATGGTTTGCGGGCTGCCGTTCATTTCGACGGTGTATTCAAGGGTGCCGAGCTTCGCGGTGCCGGTCGGCAGAATCAGGTTCTGCGCGTTTACAGCGTTGACGATATCGACCGGAGACAAGCCTTTGGCTTGCAACGCCTGCGGGTCGAGATCGACTTGAATCTGCCGTTGCTTCCCGCCGTAAGGGAAGGGAAGCGCGACGCCGCGGACGGTGGCGAGCTGCGTGCGGATAAAGTTGTTTCCGAAGTCGAAGAGCGCTTGCTCGCTGAGGGATTCGCTGGTGAGGCCGATCTGGATGACTGGAACCGTCGATGCGGAATAAATCGCAACGAGAGGCGGGGTCGAGCCCGGCGGCAGCGTGCGCAAAATCGTTTGCATGATCGCCGTCGTTTGAGCGAGCGCGGTCTGAATGTTGGCACCCGGCTGGAAGAAAATCTTGACGACAGCGATGCCGTTGAGCGATTGCGACTCGATGTGTTCGACGTCGTTGACCAGCGTAGTGACGAAGCGCTCGGAGTTGGAAGTGATGCGCTCTTCCATTTCCTGAGGCTCGAGGCCCTGATAGTTCCAAACCAAGCTGATGACCGGGATATCGATGTTCGGGAAGATGTCGGTCGGCGTGCGCGGAATGACGACCGCGGCGAGCAGTACAATGACCAGCGCCATCACGATGAAGGTGTAAGGTCTAGCGAGAGCTAATCGGACTATCCACATTTCGCTTCGTTATTCCCGTCTGGGGTCCCGTCGAGGCGCGCTTCAGGCGCATGCCGTCGGCCTAATCGTTTTGCCTGTGTGATTCGACTGTTTCCGTCAGGATGACCGGTGCTCCTATTAGATTCGCCGGAGCAAAATTTTGGGTACGCTTCCGGTGCCGAGGTGCCGCGATTACGCCAGTTTCGGATTTAGAGGAGTCGAATCCCCACCAAATGCATTCACACTCTTTCGAAATGGCAATCGCAACGCCATTCGATACGCGGCTGCTTTTCTGGCAGCAACTCTATATTTTTCAGCGGCTTGTGGCAATTGAAAGCCGCGAAGGCTGCGAGTAGTTCAAAAATTAGATGCCCACATTTCAACACTTGTTACATATTTTGGCCGCGCCGACAGATTGGCCGGGAATTGGATGTCGAAAGATTGGCTTACTGCGACGGAGAAGAAGCGATTGTAGATCGCCGATAAGCGGACAGATGTGCGCAGATCGCACGAGGCGGGTCCTTGGCTAATTCCTGTTGTCGGAACGATCGGCGATTAGTCGCTCGCGCTATTCGCGGAAAATGAAGTTGATCCGGAGGCCGCTGACTTCGATGACATCGCCGTCGTTCAATTTTTTTGGTCCCGTGATGTCAGAGCCGTTCACCTTCGGGACTTTGTCGCCGGGACCGACATAGTAGCCGTCATCGCGCTGGTTGATCTGCGCGGCGAGTTGAGGTTTGAACCAGCCCTTGAGGCGCACGGTGGCCATTTTCGATTTGCCGATGACGGTGAGCTTGTTGGTGAGAACGTATTCTTTCTGATCCGTATTGCCGCTCAAGATGACGAGCGTCGGCACCTTGATACGACCGGCGGCGAACTGTGTGCGTTCGCCCATGGCGGCGGCCTGTTGCAACATTTCGCGGCGGGCTTTCGTGTCGAGCACCATTGTTTCGTTGATGCGCGGCGTGGTCGGACCTTTTTTGCCGGTGTCGCCGAACGAAGTGGTGTCGCCCGAAGCGTCCACCTTGATATGGTGCTTGCCAATCCAGATCGAATCCCCGTCGTGGAGCGTGGCGCGCTCCACGCGAAGGTCGTTGACAAAAGTGCCGTTGAGGCTGGCGAGATCTTCCACAACGAGGCGGCCGGCCTCGAAATAAACGCGCGCGTGATAGTTCGACACGGCGAGGTTGTCCACCGGAAGGTCATTGTCGGGCGAACGACCGATGCCAACCGGGCGTCCTCCGACGGGAACTTCTTTCACGAGCCTGTTTTCGAACATGAGGCTTAGCTTCGCCATTTACTTCCCTCCTGCCGTGCCAATCTTTGCGGTGGCCTTCTTCTGCCCGCCCCGCAGCCAGGAAAACCAACTTTTCGGTTCATTGCCAACCCGAACGACGATAGCTGTGATGTTGTCGGCACCGCCCTGCTCGTTCGCCAACTCTACGAGGCGTCCCGAGGCTTTGGTCGGGTCGAGCTCTGCTTGCAACGTACCGGCGATCTCGGGTTCGGTGATCATGCGAGTCAATCCGTCGGAGCAAAGCAAAAGCACGTCGCCGCCGAACAATGTGTGCTCTTCGGAATCGACTTCGATTTCCTGATGAGCGCCAAGTGCGCGCAAGAGCACGCTTTGCATGTCGCTGCGTTCAGCTTCCGCCGGAGTCAAAATTCCGCGGCGCACTTGCTCGGCAACCAAAGAGTGATCGCTGGTGAGCTGCTGCAAGCCGCCGCTGCGCAGCAGGTACGCGCGACTGTCGCCCACATGGGCGATGCTCAGCCGCGTTCCGTCGATCCATGCTGCGGTGATCGTCGCGCCCATTCCGCGCTGCTCCGGATGCTTCTGGGCCGAATCGAAGATGCTCTTGTTGGCCAGGTGAACGGCGCTGGACAGACGACGTGTCTTTTCGCTCCAGGCGCTGGGCATATCGGCAAAAATGGTCATCGCAGGGTCGACTTCGGTCTCAGCGCAATGCTTTGCGACGACGTCGACGGCCATTGCACTGGCGATTTCGCCGTGCGCTTCGCCGCCCATGCCGTCGGAAAGTATGTAGAGATTCATCGGCTCGACGATGCGGAAACTATCCTCATTGTTCGTGCGGACGCGTCCCACGTTTGTCACGCCGCCGCTTACAATTTGCACTGAGGCTCCTTGGCTTCCTTGTTGGCGCCCACGATCGCCCACACCCGTGCCCGGCAACCTGTTCCTAACCCTTACCGTAGCAGACCCGGCAGCGGTGCGGTAGAAGCTGAATCGAACTGATTACTCACCCTTTAGCTACAATTTTATAGGTCGCAGAAGACGATGGTTGTGCCGTTCCGACAGGCTGAAAACGGCCTTGAATTTCGATTGCCTCGTGCCAGTTCCGAATCGGGAATGAGATCTGGCTTTCCTGAGCGATGGATAAACCCTTTTTGCCTCTTGACAAAAGGTGGCTTTCGAGTTATTATACCATCTGATTAAGCGCCCGGCGAATTGCCGGGCGCTTTTTATCCCGCCGCAACCGAATTGAAACCAAGCCATTCGAATCTTGAGAACCGTAAGTCAATGAAATTGTGATGTTTGTCGGCTGCGGAGTTCCATTTTAGGAAAATATGTGTGGCCATATTTGGTCGGGCGCGTCGGTATCAAGATGTTTGACTCAGCATATCGGCGGGGGCCCAGTTTCCGTTACAATCGCGAAGGAAGCTGCAGGGGAGCATTGAGCAGAAAGCAAATCCAGAACGCTCGAGCGCAGCGAGGCATCCGGCGCCTGTGCGCGCTCGCCTTCGTCTTGGCGAGTAGTGCTTCTGCCTCGTTCGGGCTGATATCTTTGCCCGCGTATGGGCAGGCGCGTGAGTCCGTGCCGCCGGCATCGGGCGCCCGCATCCTTTTGCTGCCTCGAAAAGTCGTCTCAGGTGAGCATGCGACCCTAGCCGTTCTCGATGTGAACGGGCGCCTGACGCCAGGGGTGCGGGTCGATTTTTCGAATGGTGATCGAGTCACAACCGACACAACGGGGCGGGCGCTTTTTGTGGCGCCACTCGATGCGGGAAAGATATCTGCGGCCATCGATGGCCACCCGGGACGGGTATTCCTGACAATATTGAGTCCAACGGAAGCGTCGTCGGACACGCTGCAAGTTACGGCCGCGCCGCGCGTGGCGTCGCTCACGGATCGCTTCGAATTGAGCGGGCGCGCGTTTTGCGCGGACGCCGACGCGAACAATGTCACGATCGGCGGAGTACCCGGGCTGGTTTTGGCATCGTCGCCGATGTCGCTTGTCGTTCTACCGCCAAGTGATCTGCCAGCTGGCAGCGCGGACATTGTGGTGAGCTGCCAGAAGCGAGTGTCGGAGCCGTTTACGATTCGTTTCGTCGAGCTCTCGCTGGAAGCAAATTCGTCGCCGCTCTCGCCGGGCGACCATCGCACGCTCACCGTCCATGTGCGTGGCACGCCGAGCAAAATCGCGCTCGAGGCGCGGAATCTTGCACCGGACATCGCTGACCTGGCGGGCGGAAATCCGGCGCGCGTGTCGAGCAGCGGTGGGGAAAACAATTCTGCGCAGTTTCAGTTAGTGGGGAAGCAGCGGGGGAATTTTGTGGTTTCGATTCGATTGCTGGCACCGTCTGCGCCGCCTCAGCCCTGACGCTCGCGGCGTAGCTTCTTCAGCGCGCTAACGGACGTATAAGACGATTCCTTCGTTTTCAAATTTCATAAGGCGGTGCGGGGCAATCAATTCGTCGACCGCACGCTTCACGCCGGGCCAGAAGTCACCGTAGTCA
>JAFAZL010000754.1 GCA_019239815.1 Acidobacteriota bacterium | reverse complement strand
CCATGTCGACTCCGCCTCCACTCCCGTCGGCGCCGTGCAGTTCGTCCGCGAGCGCAACTACGACATTCTCCTCTGCGACGTCAATCTAGTCGCCAATGGCCACTCGCTCGCCGGCCAGGAAGCTGCCAAGCAAATCCTCTCCGCCGCCGGCGCCAATAAGCCCGTCGTCGTCTTCATGACCGGCGACCTCGTCGAGCCCGCGCCTGCCGGTTCCAACCAACCGCGCCACCTCCAAAAGCCCTTCCGCATTTCCGAAGTCCTCGCCATGTTCCGCGAAATCCTCGTCACCAGCTCCGTCGCCAAGCGCTGATCCCGCTCCCCCCTGTTCAAGGCGTCGACCGCTTGCATTCTTCGCAAAATCATGCTGCCGCTCACGTTACGTGAGTAAGCGTACGCCCCCTTAACCTTTTGCCAACAAAGCCTTTTTCCCTCGCGTCTCCTCCTCTTCGTTATCAGACACTAGTCGATATACAAGGCTTTCGGGATCTGCCTACGATGACTAAACCCCTAACTCGGGGCGGGCGTTTCGCCGCGCTCCTTCTATTGCCTTGCGGCCTCCTTCCACTGGTAATCGCGCCGCGGACCTCGGCTCCGGTGGCCACATCGGCGTTCCACGACTGGACTTCTCGTCACATCATTTACCCACAATACGGAACCAGCCGCGCTCTTGAGGCCGCCCGAATCGATCCTCGCTCCACCATGCGCTGGCGCGAAACTGAGCAGCGCCAATTGGCACAACGTCAAATCAATTTCTTCGGCGCGCAGCCCCTACTCCGATTCCGTTACCGGGGCGGACCACCCGTCCACCGGTTCCCGCAACGCCAGCCTCCGGTCAACATACAGCGCGATTGGAGCATTAATCTCGGTACGGCTGGCACTGCGATCTCAATGTATCCCGCGAAATTCAGTTTCAATACGAGCGCAACTCCAAGCTGCAGCGCAGATTTCGTAGTGTTCCCCGTAAATGCGGGCGGCACAGCGACACAACCTAACCTGGTGGCTTTTAATAATCTCTACAGCGGAACGACCGGTGGTACAGGCAAGTGCAACAGAACCGCGAGCGGCAATGACACCGGCAACGCAGCGACAGTCATGTGGTCCTACAATATCCAAGCACTTGGCAGTGGAGTTGGTGCGGTTCCCGCGTCACCTGTTCTCTCGTTAGATGGCAACAAAGTCGCGTTCGTAGAATCGGCTGCTGGCCACGCCGCTCATTTTCACGTCCTTGCATGGAAGAATGGCGATGGTAAGGATACCAAGCTTCAAAATACACTTAAGCCTCTGACTCTTCAGGCCCCCTTTTCAACGACAGCTCCTGCCAATGGCAGTGGTCAGGTGACCGATCTCGTTCTCGGTACATCAAGTAGCACTCTCTCTTCGCCCTTTATCGACTATACGAACGACAACGCGTATGTTGGGAACGATGCTGGTGTAATTTATCGGATCAACAATGTTTTCTGCACTACAGCCGCCTGCATTTCTTCCAATGCTCAGCCGGCTCTCGACTCGACCTGGGGATCAAGTGGCGCTCTCACAATCGGCGGGACATGCACCGGAGCCTCGGGCAAGCTGACAGCTCCCGTTCTCAATTTCCCAAACTACACACTCTTCGTCGGCTGCGCGGACGGAAAGCTCTACGCAATTTCCAGCACCGGTGCGGTCACATCCATCGTGGTTGGCGATGGAGTTGGAAGTAAGACGTTTGGCGGCATCGTCGATCCTCCCATCGTTGATCCTGTCAATAGCTACGTCTACGCGGTCAGCGGCTCCGCGGGCGGTGGCGCAAACGGCGTCCTCGTGCAAGCCCCAATCGATCTGAGTTCGTCCGTTGCAGTTCCGATTGGGAGCGGAAATCAATGCAACATCCACAGCCCGACTCCCAACAATGCGTATTTCACCAGCCCGACGACTGCGGGAGCTCTAATGTACGTCGCGGGCACGCTAGGAACCGTTGGGCCCTGTACGGCGACCGGAGCTACGGGAGGCACCGGTGAAATCTTCGGTGTCACCTTTACCGCGACTGGCAAGCTCACAGCCGGTGCTCCTGCAAAAGCGACCAGTGGTCTCGCCAATCCCGGCAACGAATTCGCGCCGATCCTCGAATTTTTTAATCCAAACATAGGCGGTGGCGAAGACCTCCTTTTCTTTGCGGTGTTGTGCACCGGAGCCAATATGGCCAGCTATAACGTCACATCTGGTTTCCCAACCACAACGGGTTTCCTGTCGGGTCCGGTTACCGAAGGTTTTGGCACTAGCGGTTTTGTCGTCGACAATTCGGCGTTGACGTCAGCTGGAAATACGCCTCAAGCCGCTAGTATTTATTTCAACGCTTTAGGTGAAAACGCTGCGTGCACCGGTAACACCGGGGGAAACACAACTCCTGGAACGGGCGGCTGTGCGATCAAACTCACACAAGCGGGGCTACAATAACCATGCGCAACGATCGACCCGAAGCAAAGAACAACTCCCCCGGTGGATCACCCAAGCCCAAGCGCCCCTATGTAAAACCTGCCTTCCAGCACGAAAAAGTCTTTGAAACCATGGCGCTCGCCTGCGGCAAGCTCGGTCCCACACAAGCGCAGTGCCGGTTCAATCGGAGGAACTCCTGACTTCCCGCAACGCGACCGCCACCGCAGCCGCTCCTGCTCCTACTGCTGCACAAAAAAATTCGACAAACGCTGCGCCTCAAGTTCCGAAGCTCGCCTCGGCCTCCGCGCCCGCTACAACGAATGTCGCGCCCCCCGCGCGCCGCGCACCCTCTGCCTCCGCCATCCACGACGCGCGCCTCGACCTCGCCGCCGAAGTCCTCCACCGTTTTGGCGAAGTCCGCTTCGTCGCGCACGGCAGCAGCATGATCCCTTCGATCTATCCCGGCGATCTCCTCACCGTGCGCTCTGATTCCGTTTCCGAAGCGCGCCGCGGCGAAATTGTTTTTTTTCTTCTCGGCGGCTGTCCATTCGTGCATCGCGTCACGCGTAAATGGCCAGAGCGCAACCGCATCGTCTTCGCCACGCGCGGCGACGCTCTTCCCAAGGAAGATCCATCCGTCGACGCCAGCCAGCTTCTCGGTCGCGTCACGAACATTCAGCGTCGCGGCAAATCGATCGCGATCATCGCAAAACCTGGCCCCTTCACTCGCGGCTATCGCTGGGCTGTGCGCAATTCGCTGGCGTTCGCGCGCCTCGTGCTCGCCGTTCACGCTCTTCGCATGCGTCTCTCGGGCCGCTCCACCGATTTCTCCGATCGTCCTGCATCCGACCACCTCCAAGGATTCGCTTGATGACTCGCGCCGCCCTCGCCGAAGCTGAAGCCCGCGATCAATCGCGCGGACACAGCCGCGAGTGCGACCAGTCGTCCTCGGAATCGCAAATCTCAAACGCGCTTCCTTCCGTCACCCTCGAAATCGGCGGCATCCCCATCCTTCTCCAGCCCAGCGATCCGCAATTCTGCGAAGTCCTCGAATCCCGATACGAAGCTTTCGCAACACGCAACGCACGAGCAACCCCCGCTGCCCCGGAACCAGCTTGCCGCTTCGAAATCCATCTCGATCCGCGAGGCCGCGCCTCAGACGAAGACGCTCACGTTACGCGCGATGGCGCTCTCTGGAATTTTCGTCGCGGCGATTTCGACGCCACCTGGAATCCGCGAACCGGCCACGGCCGCATCACCCAGTGCCCGAATCCCTATTCGATTGACACCGTCCTCCGCATCACGCATTCGCTCGTCCTCGCCGAACAAGGCGGCTTCCTCCTTCACGCGGCGAGTGCGATTCGCAACAATCACGCATTCCTCTTTGCCGGGGTCTCCGGCGCCGGCAAAACCACGATGTCGCGTCTCGCTCCCGCCGACGTCATCGTGCTCACCGACGAAATCTCCTACGTCCGTAGAGCGAGTGATCATACCTACGCCGCCTATGGCACGCCTTTCGCCGGCGAACTCGCTCGCATCGGCGCCAATACCTCCGCCCCTCTCGAAGCCCTCTATCTCCTGGTCCAGGGCCCCGGAAATCGCATCGCCCCCATCTCCAAAAGCGACGCCGCGCGCGCCATCATGCGCCACGTCCTTTTCTTCGCTGAAGAAAAAGATCTCGTCGCCAAAGTTTTCGATTCCGTTCTTGAATTTGTCTCGCGCGTCCACGTCGCCCAGCTGATCTTCACCCCCGACGCGCGTGCTTGGGAGCTCATCCGATGACAACAATCACAACGCCGCTCAACGCCGCCTCCACATACGTCTCCCGCAGTCACGCTGTTGCAGCGCGCGAACTCGCCGGCGAAATGATGATCATGTCCGCCGCCGATTCCACCCTGTTCAGCCTCAACGAAACCGCCACGCTCATCTGGAACGCCGCCGACGGCAAGACATCTCTGCGCGACATCGTCGAAAATAAAATCTGCCCGGAGTTCGATGTCGAACCTGAAACCGCGTATCGCGATGCTGAAGCCCTCGTCACCAACCTGGCCGGGCTCGGAATCTTGCATCTCTCCGCCGAGCCAATAACCGACGCCCGACGCTAACTCTCATGAGCCTCATCACCGATCTCAATCGCAAAGCTCTTGAACGTGGCGTCCCTCTCTCGGTCCACCTCGACGTCACCTATCGCTGCAACGAGCGCTGCGAACACTGCTATCTCGAGCACGACGGCGACGGTGAGATGTCCACTGCCGAAATTTTGTCCACGCTGGATCAGCTAGCTGCCGCCGGCGTCTTCTTCCTCACCATCAGCGGCGGCGAGCCGCTCATCCGTCCCGACATTTTCGAAATCATCGAGTACGCCCGCTCGCTCCGCTTCAACGTAAAACTTAAAACAAACGCCATCCTCATCCGCGAAAGGGAAGCGCGCCGCCTCCGCGAGCTCAACGTCGAGCAAGTCCAGATCAGCGTCTACTCGCACCGCGCGCAAGTTCACGACGGCATCTCGAAAGTTCCCGGGTCGCTCGATCGCACCATCCGCGGCATTCGCCTTCTGAAGGCGCACGGCCTCAAGGTCACGATCGCCAACGTCTTGATGCGCGGGAATCTCGACGACGCCGAAGGCGTCCGCCAGCTGGCGGCAGAAGTCGGCGCTCACTACACTCTCGATCCGACAATCACGCCGATGATGAACGGCGACGCATCTCTCCTGCGCTTGCGCATCACGTCCGACAGCCTGCGCACCGTCTTCACAGATTCAACTCTGGTAGGAAACGTCGAAGAATTTTGCGCCCCGCCGAGCGCGATCGACGAGGACACGCTCGAAGGTTTTCCATGCAGCGCCGGCCACACCGCCGCCTACGTCTCACCGTGGGGCGACGTCTACCCCTGCGTCCAATTTCCGCTAACCTGCGGCAACGTCCGCGAACAAAATTTCGCCGACATCTGGAAAAACTCGCCGCAGTTTCACGAAGTCCGCGGCGTCCGCGGCAAACATCTCACCACATGCAGCAGTTGTTCACATCTCGGCAGCTGCACTCGCTGCCCCGGCCTTGCTTGGATGGAAGGCAACATGCGCGGCCCCAGCACCGCCGACTGCGAAAAATCCTACATACGCACCGGAATCCCCACCGCCAACATGCTTCGCCGCGGCTACTCTGACGCCCAAGCCTTCGCTAACTCTGCGCCTCAACAACTCCGCGGCGCCTCCCTGCGCTCCACGCAGTTAGTCCAAATCCAACCCGTTCGCTAGGTCAGCAGGTTCGACCCCAGAAGGCGCCACGTCTCATTGGTATTGCCCAACAATTGTGGCAGCGCCCAATCGAGCATCGCGCACCCAACCCCTGTCATTTCGACCGAAGCAAGCCGACGACTTTTCTTCGCGTTCGCTCCTGCGAACGTGTCGGCTT
>JAFAZL010000671.1 GCA_019239815.1 Acidobacteriota bacterium | reverse complement strand
TGCTCTCGCCACAACTCTCCCGGCCCTGCCCTATCGTGCAGGTGAGTTTGGTGCGCGCTCGTGCGGCATCGATTTGCGCGATGAATTTTTTGATTCGCCGATGCTTCCGCGCCTCATTGACACCTTCGCGATTCGCGACCATAATTGTGTGTACGTCACTCCTGCGGAGGTCGGACAGGCCCGGCGCGCCCAAGCAAGACCGCGAGTCGAGGCCAACTAAGGATGGCGCCAAAATATATATTTGTTACCGGCGGTGTTGTTTCCTCTCTCGGAAAGGGCGTAGCTGCCTCCTCTATCGGTTGTCTCCTCGAAAGTCGCGGTTTTAGAGTCACCCTACAGAAGTGCGATCCGTACCTCAATGTCGATCCCGGCACGATGAGTCCGTTTCAGCACGGCGAAGTTTTCGTCACTGAAGATGGCGCTGAAACCGATCTTGACCTCGGCCACTATGAGCGCTTCACGCACGCGAAACTCAGCCGCGACAATAACTGGACCACCGGCCGCATTTACGAAACGATTCTGAGCAAAGAACGCCGCGGCGATTATCTCGGCAAGACCGTGCAGGTCATTCCTCACGTCACCGACGAAATCAAGGCCACCATCAAAAAAGTTTCCGAGGGCGTTGACGTGGTCATCGTCGAAATCGGCGGCACCGTCGGCGACATCGAATCGCTTCCCTTCCTCGAAGCGATACGTCAGATGCGCCTCGAACTTGGCACCGAAAACACGCTCTTCGTTCACGTCACGCTCGTGCCGTTCATCGCTGCTGCTGGCGAACTGAAAACCAAGCCGACGCAGCACAGCGTTAAGGAGATGCTCGGCATCGGAATTCAGCCAGACATTTTGCTTTGCCGTAGCGACCGCCACATCCCCGCGGACCTGAAGCGGAAGATCGCGCTCTTCTGCAACGTCGCCGAGTCCTGCGTCATTTCGATGGAAGATGTCGAGACGATTTACGCGGTGCCGGTTGAACTCAACCGCGAGGGCCTCGACACACAAATTTTGAGATTGCTCAAGCTCGAAGAGCACCCTCATCCGCAGGATATGAGGCCGTGGATCGATTTGGTCCATCGCATCACGCATCCCGCTGGCGAAGCGCGCATTGCGATCGTCGGCAAGTACGTGCAACTCGAAGACGCGTACAAGAGTTTGCGTGAAGCGCTCCTCCACGGCGGCTTGGCGCATGATCACAAGACAGTTTTGGAATGGATCGAGGCCGAAGAAATCGATTCAGTGCAGACTGCCGCAGCGAAACTCCGCGGCTTCGACGGCATTCTTGTTCCGGGTGGCTTCGGCAAGCGCGGCGTGCAAGGCATGATTTACACGATCCAATACGCGCGCGAAAACAAGGTGCCGTTCTTCGGAATCTGTCTCGGCATGCAGTGCGCCACCGTCGAGTACGCGCGCGACGTCGCTGGTCTCGAACGCGCCGACACCACCGAGTGCGATCCGCAATCGCCGCACCGCGTCATCTATAAATTGCGCGAACTGCTCGGTGTTGACGAGATGGGTGGCACTATGCGACTTGGTGCATGGCCCTGTAAGCTCGAACCGGGATCATTCGCGAATCGCGCCTACGGCAAGACCGAAATCAGCGAACGTCATCGCCATCGCTACGAATTCAATCGCGACTACGAAAAAATTCTGACGGCCGCCGGCCTCCGCATCACCGGCCGCACTCCCGACGAAAACTACGTTGAGATCGTCGAAGCTCCCGACCATCCATGGTTCCTCGGCTGCCAGTTCCATCCGGAATTCAAATCGAAGCCGCTCGAACCGCATCCGCTCTTCTCAGCCTTCATCGGCGCCGCGATCGAGCATAAAAAAAACAAAAATCGCCCGGTAGCTGAGTCCCATCGCGCCCAAGCCGTAGCCGTCGGCCCGCACGCAACTGCATAAGTCGCCCCAATAGCTCAGACGCCGGAGCCTGTCCTCTGTGCTATCTTTCTGTCGCATCGTATGAGCGAAACGAAATCGCACGAAATTCCGCTGCACTCACTGCGCCTCGGCGGCAAGAACCCGCTCTTCCTGATTGCCGGCCCTTGCGTCATCGAATCCGAATCTCACACGCGCAAAATGGCTGAAAGTGTCGCCAAAATCGCCGCCGACGCTGGCATCCCCTACATCTTCAAAGCCTCCTACGACAAAGCCAACCGCTCCTCGTCAAAATCCTTTCGCGGCCCCGGGGCCAAAGAAGGTCTCCGCATCCTCGGTAAAATTAAATCCGATCTGAAACTCCCCGTCCTCACCGATATTCACGAACGCGAACAAGCCGCGCCCGCTGCTGAAGTCGTCGACATTCTTCAAATCCCCGCCTTTCTCTCGCGCCAAACCGATCTTCTAGAAGCCGCCGCCAAAACGAAGCGCATCGTCAACGTGAAGAAAGCCCAATTCCTTTCGCCTTGGGATATGAAAAACGTCGTCGAAAAAATCGCCGCC
>JAFAZL010000652.1 GCA_019239815.1 Acidobacteriota bacterium | reverse complement strand
AACACTTCCGCGAACGTTCCCAAATTCTTCTGCACTCCATTGAAATTTGCCAGGAGCCGTCGCGCATTCTCCTCGATTCGCATCCCTTGCAATCCCATCGCGACCACGCACAGATGCGCGTAAAGCGAATTCGGCGACACTGCAATGATCTTCTTGCTCCGGCAATACTCATCGACCTGCACGCCACGATTGTCCGTCGTCCCGAGCATCTCGCAATAGACGTTCTCCGACGGCACGAACATCAGCGCCACATCCAGCGTCCCCTCGCTCGGTACGATGTACTTCTTTGCGATCGCATCCGCATGCCCCTTCACCGCCGTGGCAAAAGCTCTCCGCGCATCATCCCCGTCATTCGCAATCCGCCGAAACGCCTCTAGCGGAAATTTCGAGTCCACGGCCATCAATTTGCCGTCGCGCAGAAAAATGACTGCATCCGCCACTTCGCCGCTCGTAAACCGATACTGCATTGCAAACTGGGCTGGCGGCAGCGAGTCTTCCAACATCCGTTGCAGCGTCACCTCGCCCAGGAGCCCGCGCGTCTTTGCGCCACCCAGGACCATTTCCAGCGACTGCGTTGCCGCTGAAAGCCCTCGGCTCTGCTCCTGCACTTCACCAAGCTGCCGCTGGATCAACCCAATTTGTTCCCGCGTATTCTTCAACTCATTCGCAATCGCCGTTTGTCCCGCCGACGCAATCTGCGCCGAATGTGTCACCCCGTCCCGCAATGCCGTCGATACTCCGTCCAGTCGCTGGGTCACACTCTGAGAAATCGCCTGAATACTTCCTGCCGTCTGGGCCTGCGCATTCGCGATCGTTTGCAAATCGCGCCGCAGCTCCGCCACCTCGTTCTCCACGGCGCCGTCATTCTTCTGGCCCTTCGAATTCTGCAGCACGAGCCATACCATCAGCCCCGCCAGCAAAATCACGATGCCAATCAACACAGCTTCCATGTCTAGGTTGACCCCGACTTCAGTTAACTTGCAATATAAGCATGCCTAACTACTCTACTCGCACTCTCAAAAATCTTGAAATCACGAAAAAAGGGCCGCAACCGACGCGGCCCTTTCTGTTGCTCGAATAATCCGGGAAACTCACCAATTCAGTTTCAGTGCAAACTGGAACTGCCGCGCATCATACGCCGCCGTTGGCTGCCCTGCCGCGCAAGTCGTTCCCGATCCGGGGTCGCACAGCTGGTTCACCGCCGCCACGTTCAACCGATTCGTCAAGTTGAACGCATCCGCGATCGCATCCAACTTGAATCGCTCCCCCAACGGAAACCGTCGCGACAGCCGCAAATCAAATTGGAAAAATCCCGGCGTAACGAACGTGTTCCGACCCAAGTTCCCGATACAGCCCAACGGCGGCGCAATTCCTGCCACCGTGAACTGCGACCCGGCATTGGTCAAGCACGTCGTCGGCGTTTCGAACGTCACTCCCGGTACAAAAGGCGACACCGCCGTCGGTCCCGTTGAGCCCACCGACGGCCGCCCGTTCGAAGCGCCCAAATCCAGCCGATAGTCCGTCCCCGTAATCACGGTATACGGCCGCCCAGCCGAAACCTCAATGATCGGCGCCACCGTAAAATCCGCCACGATGTGCTTCCACATCGAATCGCCGCCATGCGCGCTAGCCGATGTGATCACGCCGCTGGTCACCCACCGATGCCGCTGATCGAAATCCGAATTCCCGCGCTCATAAAAAGGGAACCGGCTGTCCTGCGGCTCTAGCGGCGACTGCAAGTCCGTCGAATCGTCAATTGCGTGCGAATACGTGTAGCTCGATAGCAGTTCGAACGAGTGCCCAAACCGCTTCTGCACGTTCACGGTCAGCCCATGATAGATCGAACTTCCATCGGATAGTTGTGCGTCCACGCTGTTAAACGGCACTGGTACACCAAATCCAACCGGATAGTGCGCCAGTCCCGCAAGCTGGACCTGTGTCGCGTACCCGCCTGGCACTAGGCTCGCAAACGAAGGATTCGGCCCCGACGGCCGGAAAAAATTGAAAAACGCGGGCGTTCCCACATATTGGCCGTTCAACGCCGCGGCTGGCCCCGGACACCCAAACAATTGCCCAAGCACGCTCGGCGCAACTACTCCAACTCCGCACGTCGTCGCGGTCGGCGCCACGTTCGACGCAGGCGCGACCACCGTCACCGGGCTCGTGAACCCTAGCCCCGCCGCATCCGCATTCTGCAAGTTTTTCGTAAGCAACTGGGGATCCGTCGAATTTATGTCCACCGGCCGGTACAAATGCAGCCCGCGCGTGTATTGATACCCCACGCTCACGGTCCACGATCCGGCGATCTGCCGCTCGATCGTGAGATTTGCCTGCTGTGCGTACCCAAACTGAAAATTCTTCGCCACTGGAAGCACAAACGGCAAAATCGGCAACGGAAATCCCGCCGTCAAATAGTTCTGGTTCGCAAACAGCGAATTCGGTGCGAATGGATCAAACCGCTGCTGACTCGGCAAATATCCCATGTTCGGCAGAGCGTTCAGCACGCCTTGAAAAATCGTCGACCCATTCAAATTCGTCGGCGAATCCAGCGTCCCGCACGTGGTGCTTCCCGGCAGCAATCCGCAGGCCGACGAAGTTCCTCCCGCCGAAATCAACTGCACCGATCGCCCACCGTCTGCCGTCGCGGCGTCAAACGCAATCGCCAGCAGCGGGTGATCGTAGAAAAGCCCGTATCCCGCCCGCACAACCGTCCGTCCATCGCCTTTCGGGTCCCAGGCAATCCCAATTCGCGGCGCCACGTTATTCGTATCGCGCGGAATTCCTTCCACAACTCCGAGCGCGTTCTCCGCCGCCGCATTCACCGCGGTCGCCGGCGCAAAGTTGGGTGTCAACTCCACGTCGTACCGCACGCCATAGTTGAGCGTCAGCTTCCGATTCACGCGCCAGCTGTCCTGCGCGAAAAATGCAAATGCATCGTTGTCAAACGGTTGATTCGATTGCCCGATGCCCTGGATGTACGTAGTCGGAATCCCCAATCCGTACGACTGCAACCCCGTCGCGCCGAACAATTGCACCGGCTGCCCACTAGGCAGCGTCACCGAATCCGGCAGACCAAAATTCGACACCGCGAGCCCGCCGAAATTCACGTCGCCGCCATAATCCAACTCGAAAATCTGCTGCTTCCCCGACCGCAACTGAATAAAGTTCACATCCACGCCCAACTTGAACGTGTGTGCTTTATGCACGATCGTGACGTTGTCCGTCGTCTGAAATCGCCGCTCGATCCGGTCCACCGTCGAATACGGCTCGCGCCCAAAATACGCATACCCGGGAATATTCACGCCGATATCGCTGCCGCCCGGCAACTCGGAAAATCCAAAGTGCAATCCGCGCCGCGCAAACTGAAATCGAAATTGATTAAACGTCGTGTCATTAAAAATCGTGTCGTGCTGAAACGTCCCCGACACATCGCGCGATTGATTCACACCCGTCCGCGAACCCGCATTCTGCCCGAATACCTGATTCTGCGCCGTCGACTCAATACCCGTCTCCAGCGACGGCGAGACTCCCACGCGCAAAAACGAATGCTGATGAGCATTCCAATTCTGATCGAGCCTTCCCGACCACAAACTCGTCTTCTCCGTCACCGGAAAATTCCCGCGCAGCGAATTCAGTCCCACATACGACGCCGGCAGCGGCGCAATTCCCGCCGGCACAACCGCGCCTCCCGTTCCAACCGCCGCAAACCCGTTGCATACCACCGCATTCACCGTCGCGCCCAGCGGGCACGACACCGGCACCGGAAATTGCGCGCCCGGCCCCGGAGCCAGCGTCCCGCCCGACAATCCCGCCGACACCGCGCCGAAATCCAACTTGTTCAGCGCCACGCTCGACGCCGAACCCAGCAGCAGCCCATATTGCACCGCCAAATTTTGATACGCCGGCACTCCGCTCGTCAGCAGCGACTGCACCGTGCTCGCTTGCCCAGCGGTCAACTCCACCGGCACAGGCCCTCCCGGAGTCGGCAGCGTCAGCGGCACCAATCCCCACGGCCCCCCTCCGCCTTGCGCTTCGCCGATGCTCGAAAATCCCGTCTCCTCGCGGAGCGTGTCCTCATACGAAAAAAAGTAAAACGTCTTGTCCTTCTTCAGGGCGCCGCCGATCGTCGCCCCCGCCTGCACCCGCGTAAACGCCTGCTTTGTAGGGTTCAATTCGCCCGTCGTCGGATCGACTTGGCCCGAAAAGGCATTTCGCGCCTGAAACGACTTATTCCTCAAATATCCAAACACATCGCCATGCACATCGTTCCCGCCGCTTTTCGTCACGATGTTGATCACGCCGCCGGTCGCCCGCCCATACTCCGCGCTGTAGTCGCCCAAAATAAGCTGAAATTCCTGCACCGCTTCCTGCGACACCGTCGCGCGAATTCCATTGATCGAGTTGTCCACCGCATCCGCGCCGTCGACGCTCACTTCGTTCGAACGCGCCCGTTGTCCGCCCACGTTCAATCCGCTCGTCGGTGCAGGACCAATCGTTGGCGACACGTCCCTCGTCGTCTGCGAATTCGTCAGCGTAAAATTAATGTAGCTCCGGCCGTTGATCGGCAAATTGTCGATCCGCCGCTGATCTACCACCTGCGACACTTCGCTCTTCGTCGTCTCCACCGGTGCCGTTTCCGTCGTCACCGTCACCGACTGCGATATCCCGCGCAACTCCAGCTTCGGATAGAGCGCCACCACCTCGCCCACCGTCACAGCCACATCATTTTTCTCAAACGTTGCGAAATTTGCCCCGCCGTCGACCGTCACTCGATATTGTCCTGGCGCCAACCCCACCACGGTATATCGTCCGTCGTCATCCGCCTCGATCGACCGCTCCGCCGCTGTCACCTGGTTCGTCACCGTAATTTTCGCGCCCCGCACCGGCAATCCCTGCGGATCGGTGACGCGCCCGATCAGCGTCGACGTGTTCACCTGCGCCATTGAGCCTGGCGTCATAGCCAGCCCAACAAGCATCATCGCCATCACACACACCATCACGAACGCACACAAACTTGGTCTGCGTACCATCCCAACCCTCCTCATGGAGTCTGAGCCCATGCATGCCACCCCTGACGTCGCAGCCCTTCTTCGAGGAAAGAGCCCGCCAATGCACGGCCTACAAGATGAACAATCGGCTTTTACTCTACTCGTGCGGCCATTTCAACGTTTGCTTTTTGTAATGCCCTGCGCCCAATCCGACACATCGCGTCCCATAAAACAAAAACGGCGGCAACAAGCCGCCACCCCTAGTCAACTCAGACTCCGAAATTGTTACTCCATCACCTCACCGCTTTTTACTTCGCTCCT